>CAZRCB010000006.1:0-1635 GCA_964598455.1 uncultured Flavobacterium sp. | reverse complement strand
TACCATTTTTATTAAATACCATTGGCATAATACTACACTTAGATACAATCCACAAAATTTCGATAAGTACATTTCACTAGAGCTGAACTTGTACGTCATTATCTTAGACTGTATCTCAACACATAAGCCAGAAATATCGGTAGGTTTTATTGTTGTTTTTGAGCGAATTTTAACATTACATTAGCTAATAGAGCTTCTAAAATAAATTAAAACCACTTTTAAATAGTTACCTTTGTGAGGTATAATTAATCCTTTTTTACTACAGCAATGGATAAAAAAATATTTTCATTTTTGTTCTCAACTCGCCTGATGGCTGTCTTGTTTATCGTTTATGCAGGAGCATTAGGAATCGGAACTTTTATAGAAGACAAATATAATACAGAAACTGCTCGCATAATGATTTACAATGCTTGGTGGTTTGAAGTCATCATGGTCTTTTTTGCAATCAACTTTATTGGAAATATCAAAAGATATAATTTATTGCGTAAAGAAAAACTATCTACACTAATACTTCACCTTTCTTTCATATTTATTCTAGTCGGAGCTTTCACCACTCGCTACATCAGTTACGAAGGAGTGATGCTAATCGAGGAAGGCAAAAGTGAACACCAGATGTTTTCTGATAAATTCTATCTCTCAGTCTTTGTAGACGGAGAATACCAAGGCGAAATGAAACGCAAAACCCACGAAAAACCACTCTTGCTCTCTCAGGCTACCAACAACGATTTTTCTATTAAAGGAGAATTTAGTGGCAAAGCCTATGAGATTAAATACAAGAACTTCGTAATGGGTGCAACTGAACAGATTGTTGAAGATCCAAACGGCACCTACTATCTAAAATTAGTTGAGTCGGGAGACGGAACACGTCACGAACACTTCTTAAAAGAAGCTGAGGTTCAAAACATTCACAACATATTATTTGCCTTCAATAAACCCACTGACGGAGCCATCAACATCACCTTAGATGAGCAAGGTCAATACTTCATCAAATCTCCTTTTGGCGGAGACTATACAGTTATGGCAACCCAAGAAGAAGGATTAGTATATGCTGACTCACTTCAATCTCTCAATCTACGTTCTCTTTACCAAATGGCAGGCACTAGTTTTGTATTACCCGAACCTGCTTTAAAAGGAAAGATTGATTATGTATCTAACGGTGACTGGAAAGACCAAGTTAGTGACGAAGCATTAACTGTTACGGTAAGCTCTCAAGGAGAAGAAAAAGAAGTCACCCTTCTAGGGACTAAAGGCAAGATGGGAGTCCCTGTTTCATTCAAACAAGGAGACCTAGAATATACCCTATTTTTTGGTAGTAAAGTCTATGATTTACCCTTCTCAATCCACCTAAATGATTTTATCGCGGACAAATACCCAGGCACAGAAAGTGGATTCTCTTCATTTAAGAGTAAGATTACTGTCGAAGATGGTGAAGATTCGTTTGATTATGAGGTGTTTATGAATAACGTATTGGATTACAGAGGCTTCCGTTTCTTCCAAGCATCATACAACTATTCTAATGACCAACAAAGAGCTAGTTTTGACCCTGATATCACTATGTTTTCAGTAAACCACGACTTTTGGGGTACTTGGATTACCTATGTCGGATATACTTTATTATACATTTCGATGATATTA
>CAZRCB010000005.1:0-39863 GCA_964598455.1 uncultured Flavobacterium sp. | reverse complement strand
TCTTCTCTGCGCTCTTCTCTTCTGTTTTTAGCGAACATCGGATACAGAATTACATCACCGTTTTGGTGAAAAGAAACCCAATTATTTGGAAAAATACTGTCTGGTGTGTCTGGAATATGTGTGTCGTCAACCACAATTACGTTTACTCCTACAGCTCTTAGTTTTTCTACGAATGCATCAAACTCTTCCTGTGCTTTTTTGTTGGCATCTTTAGGCGATAAATTATCTAACACTTTTTGGTAATAGTTATTTACTGCCGTCTGTTCGTTCATCCTAAAGGCCACCGGACGAATCATCAATATTGTGTTTGTAGTTTGGTTCATATAGGTTTAGTGTTTGTTTTTAACTCTTGGGGTTAGTCTCTAATAAGTGGCAAAGTTGAACATCTTAAAAGTCCTTCTTGTTTGGCGATTTCGGCATACGGAATTTCTTCAACTGTGAATCCATTGGCTCTAAGCCAAGTGTTTAGTCGGGTGAAATTCTTCTCAGACACTACTACTTCTGGAGAAATCGAGAAGATATTAGAATTCATGTGATACATTTCTTCTCTGGTGATATGAAATAGATTTTCTTTTCCGAATAAATCGACTAAATACATATAATCTGCTTCTTCTCTAAAACCAGATTTGTATATAATTCCTTTGTTTTTACCAATAGGTTGAAAACAGCAATCTAAGTGCAAAGCGTTGTCTCTAGGTTCTAATTTTGATTTGACAAGATCAAACTCTTTGACAATCTTATGCGGAAAGAGCTCTTTGATGTACTGTACACCTTCCATATTGGTTCGCGCTGTGATATAATTCTTATAATCGCTGCCTTTATAGGTTCCGATAAAGATATAATCATCCCAAAGCATCACGTCTCCACCTTCAATTTGTACGTCTTCGGGAGGTCTAACGACTTTTGATGGATCCAATTTCTCAATGATATATTTTATGGCGTCGAGTTCTCGTTCTCTTTCAGGAAGAATATTTGCTTTGATGAAAACATCGTCAATGACAAATCCTATATCACGTGAAAAAATCTGGTTATAGTCTTCTATAATTTCAGGGCGATATACCTGTACGTCATATTTTTTGAGCACTTCACTAAATCCTTCCATCTCAGCAATCATATCTTCTTCTATCGGATATGTTCCGGCTTTGATATGTTCTAGGGATTTAGGATCATAGGCTTCTTCTATAGTTGGCGTAGGTCCGTTGCTTTTTGCAGTTCCTAAAACTACCGCCCTGAGTCTTGAGGTCTCGTTTTTTACATTTAATTTTAGCATAAAAAGTAATTTGAAGATGAGCAAAAATAGTGAATTGTTTTCCGAAAGACAACTCTTATATTTTTGATTGCTTTTCACAAAAAAATCCCTGACTTAGTATTTACTAAATCAGAGACTCTTGCTTTTGAACTTCAATATTCCCGATAAAAAAATCAGGTTTTAGAAGTTCCTAACTAATCAAATAATTATAAAAAAAAACAAACAAATATCATGGTTACAAACTATATTTAATCGAGAAGATCAAGTATCTAGGTTGTACTCTATATTGTTGGGTATTGATATAGAACTGCGAAAAGCTGTCCGAGTTTAAGTTTTTAGTGTTTAACAAGTTTGATGCTGTTAGTCTATATTCCCATTTGGAATCTTTTCTCTGGTAGGCTAGACCCGCATCTAAGAAATCGTATTTATTGTTTACAGTCTTACCGCTATTAGAATAATTATTAAACGTATAATCAGCTGTAAGGGAAAATCCTTTTAGGAAATAATAGTCCAATTTCACGAAAGGGCTTGAGTTATAAAAAGTCTCATCTTGGTAGTCATTAATCATCATTGAATAACCTACTTCTATGTTCGGAAGCTCATCAAAAACCGTTGTAAAACTTACTTTATAGTTTTGGGTTAATGATTCTCTAGCGCTTTCTGTTGTAAGATTGGTTTGTGGATTGGTTTGCATTACATTGTTTTTAGCCCAATTTATCCCTAGGCTTGCGGCTGCTTTATATTTCCTTGCGAATGTTCTTCCGAAAGCACCAAAGGCACCTACGGATTCGTCAGCAAAATTTGAGTTAAAGTATGTCGATGTCCTGTTGATACCATCAAATGAAGAAAGCGAGTTGATGTTATTTAGTTTTCTGCTGTAGTTTATCCCTGCATTGATGTATTGCATATTAAACATGCTAAAACTCTGGTAATATAACCTATGGTCTTGACTTGTTGAATTTTCTAGATTTCTATTTCCTGCGAACAAACTACTATAACTCTGAAACACGTAGCTCTCTGCCAACTGAAGAATATCTGTAAAATTATTGGTCATCGCAAAATTATAATTCAGCGTTTGTGATTTTTTAATTTGGAATTTTACGTCTAAATCAGGTAATATCTTGCCAAAAGTTCTTTTGTTTGAAGTGCCTTTTTGGCTATCATCCATCATGTATTGATGCACTGAAAATCCTGGATTAAACGTAAATTTACCTTTGATAAATCTATAGTGTAAACCTAAAAATACATCATTAAACGCATAAGAAACGTTATTGTTCAATTCAGGTGCATTCAGATCATTTCTGCTGTCATTATCCAATATTTGATAGATATGCGAGTCAAAATTTTGTTTTGAATAGGTATTCCCAAGCGTTACATTTATATTCCCTTTACTGGTAAGTGCATAGAAATAATCTGCTTTCAGGTCGGTCTTATTGGTTTTCAGAAAACGCTGTTGATTGATATCTTGTCTTAATTGGTTATCGACATAATCAGCCAAATCAAAAGGCGTATGACCTAGGTTTGCATTATAAAACGGATCTTCATCTTGGTATAAATGCTGTGCTTCAAAAGCAAAAACATGTTTGGTATTTGGTGCATAATACAAAGCTAAATTCTGATTCACCGATACTGGGTCTTGTTTTTTGAACGAACTGATGCTTTGACTTTGCTCGATATTCGGGATTACTTCTGTCAGGATATTGTTGTCTTCTTTTTGTTGTGATTTCTTGAAGAAGACGTCATAATCAAACGTAATTTTTTCATTGGGTTTATAGTTTGAACTGAGTTTAAACATTCCCATTTCAGAGCGTACGCGGCTTTGGCTATCTGTTTCTTGAGTGGTTACAACATCTCCGGTATCCGTATTTAGGATTGAGTTTCTGCTCCAACTTTCCATATCAGTTTTGTTGTTGGATAGGATTCCAAAACCGCTCAGGGTCCATTTTTTTGAGGGATTAAAGCTGAAGTTTCCTGCGCCGAATTGATTGGTTACTTCCTTGGCTCTGTTATTACGCATCATCGAAATTCCTAAATCATTACTCGAAACAGAAAAGCTAGAACCTCCTTTTCTCATCATATTTTTGAATCCTCCAGTCATTCTAAGATAATCGCTGAAAGTCATTGGTTGCTCACCTGTATTGTTTATGTTGGTAATAAAGTTCAGGCTGTATTTTTCACTGTAATAAAACAACTTCGGATTGACTACATAACGCTGGTCATTTCCTGCTCCTGCGGTGATATCTCCAAACCAAAAGTTCTTTTTACCATCTTTTAATTTGATGTTCATCGCCAAATTATCCTGATTATCAGTCACGGATTTTAACTGGTCAACTTCGTTATAATTTCGCAGAACTTGCACTTTATCCACTGCGTCTGCTGGAATGTTTTTGACTCCGAGTTTAGTATCTCCGTCAAAGAAATCCTTGCCTTCAACCATTAGTTTAGATACTGATTTTCCTTCTACTTTAATACCTCCGTCATCATCTACCTCAACTCCTGGTAGCTTTTTGAGCAAATCTTCAAGCTTTCGTTCAGTGCCGCTCGTAAAGGAGTCCGCATTATACACAATTGTATCTCCTTTGATAGAAACAGGCATGACATGCACAATTTCAATACCTTCTATCATCACGCCTTCGCCATCGAGTTTTATAGGAAGAATGATGTTTTCTGAAGCAGTAGTTAAGGGAATTGTCTTTGGGTTTAATCCTAAATAACTTATCTTAAGCTCGTATTTAGTATTCGTTTTGAGCGATAATACAAACTGACCTTTATCGCCAGTAATGCTATAACCGTCCATCTTGTTTTCGTCTAGGTTAATAGCCATAACATTTGCCATTTCTAGAGCTACTCCGAGGCTATCGGTTACTATTCCTTGTACTCTGATATTTTGAGCTGTAGTTATTGTGAAGACAAACAAAAAAAGAGCAATGAGTGTTTTTTTCATTTTTATGTAGAACTAAATGATGTTGATAATACTGTAAATAGATTAGAAACCTCTGCCTCTTCTGCCTTGTCCTCTACCCATTTTTTGGAGTTCTTCCATTTTTTCCATCATTGTTTTTTGGAATTCTTCTTGGGTAACAACTTTTCCGTTTTTAGGAATCTTAATTTCTTTTTTATCTTTTGGGTTAATAACCAATTTTGAACATAGAATAGTTGTTTTGCCTGAGCTGACTTCCATAATGAGTCCTGGTAACCCCCAGTAGTTTGAAGGTCCTTGAGAAATGGGGATTTGAGGTGTATACCAAGCTGTAATCACAACTTCTATAGGCACGTCAATCATATCTAAGAAGTTAGTCGAATTCTCTTGAGCTTCTCTTTCTTTTTCGTCTTTGGCTTCTTTTCTGGTCATATTCTTGAAATCAGTCAAATCAAATGGTACTACTGCTGTAGCCTTATAACACAGATAATCACCTATTTGTTTGGTTTCAGTACCCAATTGCCAATCATAGACTTGAAGTGAATCTTTGATCAAAAACTCCTTTCCGAAAATTTCTCTCTCTTGAATAAAGACTTTGTCTCTGGTGTTTTTATAATAAACACCTCCATACATCGTATTTGACATCATTCGCATACCTTCAAACATACCGCCACCTCCAGGAGCAAGCACTACCTCTTCTTCATACAATGAAGTATTTTTATCAAACGAAAGGGTAAAGGTTTTTTCTGACATCAATCTCATTTGTTCCTGAATCATTTCCTTCATTTCAGGAGTGATTTGCGGACTGTCTAGCTTAATATCGTCAGTTGAAGTTTTTGACATATAGGTAGCAACTCCTCTGAATTCTTGTGCATTTAACGCTAAAAGACCAAATGATAGGATTAATAATGTGGATATTTTTTTCATCTTTTTATAGTTTTATTTTACAAGTAAGTCTCTAATTAATGGATATTATTATAGGATTTAACCTCCGATGGTCATGGTTTCAAATATTACTGCTCCTGATTTTGTTTTTTTGCCGTGTTTCATGCGCTCTTTTACCATTTCGTCAAACTCACTTTGAGCGATGACTTTCCCTTTTGGAGCTTTAATTTTGATTGATTTCTTTGGGTTTAGAATAATTTCAGAACATAGATAAACCATTTTTGGAGAATGTAATTCTAAGATTAATCCAGGCAAACCTCCGTAAGCTTCAGGTCCGTTTGAAATTGGAATTTCTGGAGTGTACCAAGCGGTATATGTAATGTCTTGAGGTTCTTTTTTAATCATTGATAGAATACCTGATTCTTTTTCGTCAACATCAGTCTGATCATCTTCTGAAATGTACCGTTTTGGTTTTATAGTTTTGGTTGCTTTATACACGGTATAGTTGCCGACTTTTTTGCTTTCTGTGCCCAACTCCCAGCCTGAGGTATGAAGGCTATCTTTTATCAAAAAAACTTTGCCTAAATAATCGTTTTCTAAAAGCGAATAATTGTCCTTCAAATTCTTATAGAGCTTTCCACTTGAAGTAGAGTTCATCGTTACAGAGATTTGGTGGCTGCCTACTTTAGGCTCTGCGAGTTTTTCTTCTTCTTTAAAGAATGATTCGTGTGTATTGAATTCTAATATATAGGATTTTTCAGAAGACTTTCTCATCGCTTCTTTGATCTGCGCTATAAGCTCAGCGTTTTCAGCCATTTGTTTATCCTGTTCTTCTGTAGTAGGCTCTTTAGTATTGAGCGACATTTTGCTTTGATAAACAGCTCTACCGGATAATTCTTGGGCACCTATAACAAAAGAAAACAGTAAAACTGCAAGTGTAAGAATAGATTTAATCATCCTAAAAAGTTTTTGGGTTACCTAATAAGACGAGCCTTAACTTGATTTGTTACAGTTATACACAAAAAATCCCGTTAGGCAGATAACAGGATTTTTAAAAAGTGTGCATGAGTATTCTTTGCACTTCGCTTATCTATAAAATTCTTCGAATTATCGTTTCCCTAATTCGATGATTTCTAAATTCTTGATTTGGTCTTTGTCAATCTCAAACCTAAGCATGGTTCTGACTTGGTGCATACCATAAATACCAGCGGCTCCGGGATTCAGGTGAAGTAGATTATAGTCTTTATCGTAAATTACTTTAAGTATATGCGAGTGTCCACAGATAAAAATCTTAGGCGTGTTTAGTTCTAATTCTGCTTTTACCCGAGCATTGTATTTCTTTGGATAACCTCCGATATGCGTCATATAAACCTCAGTATCCTCACACTTAAACCTCAGATCAAGCGGGAATTCTGTTCGGGCGTTAACATCATCAATATTTCCGTAAACTGCTCGTAAGGGTTTCAGAGATTTTATTTTATCGGTTACCTCCAGATTGCCAATATCTCCTGCATGCCATACCTCGTCCGCCTGAGCTACGTATTTTAGAATTTTTTCATCAATGTGCGAATGCGTATCTGAGAGCAATAGAATTTTCTTCAATATTTGTAGATTTTTAGTTAGGCAAACATACCTATTTTCATTTTTAGACAAAAATCTATTTCAAAAAAAGCCTCTGATTTAAAATGTACGTTTTAAATCAGAGGCTATAAGCAAATCTTATTTCTTCTATTTATTGTTTAGAATATGTAACAGTTATAGGAAGTGTTTGTCCCATAAAAGCAAGATCATAAACCAAAACTAATTCTGTTTCACTTACAGAACTTATTTCTCTCTCAGCTCCTTTTACAGTTATTATACCTTCAGTCCAAGTTCCGTTAGATATTTGATCTTCACAATCATCTCCGACTTTGTTGTTTTCTTTTAAGCTAACTGTATTGTTTGCATTAATAGTAATGTAGTCTGTTCCACATCCTTGTTTGAAAGTTGGGTGGTCAAACGGATAAGTTCCTGAGTGCACTCCTGCATCATACGATATTGTTTCAGCTTTCCATTCTCCTACAACAGGATCAATTTCTTCTGGTTCTCCTTTTACGTATGTAACAGTTATAGGAAGTGTTTGTCCCATAAAATTAAGATCATAAATCAAAACTAACTCTGTTTCACTTACAGAAAATATCTGTCTTTCAGCTCCTTTTACAGTTATTATACCTTCAGTCCAAGTTCCAAGAGATACTTGGTCTATACAATCACCTTCAACTTTGTTGTTTTCTTTTAAGCTAACTGTATAGTTCGCACTAATACTAATATAGTCTGTTCCACATCCTTGTTTGAAAGTTGGGTGGTCAAACGGATAAGTTCCTGAGTGCACTCCTGCATCATACGATATTGTTGCTGCTCTCCATTCTCCTAACAGAAGACTATTCTCTGTGTTGTTGTTGCCATTATTATCATCTTTGCTACAAGCTGTAAACAAGGTTCCTACTACTAAAAGCATTATTGCAACCCATTTGTTAGTTGTTTTCATAATTGTATTGGTGTTAGTTTTACTATTTAAAAAGTTGAGCAAAGGTAATATCAATTTAGAATTGTTCCAAATAAAAAAAGATAAATTTATCTTGTTTAGTCAATTATCTTATGAAGTTGTGCATATTGTATAAGCAAAATAGTTTTTGCATCCTTGATCTCGCCATTTTTCACCATTTCGACTGCTTCTGAAAAAGGCATTTCTAGCACTTCAATGTGTTCGTTTTCTTCTTCCAGGCCTCCGCCTTTGCTTTTTTTCATTTCTGGTGTATATTCGGCTAGATAGAGGTATAGCAATTCTGTTACAGCTCCTGGCGAGACATATACTTCGAGTACTTTCTGAGCGTTTTCGATGTGATAGCCTGTTTCTTCTCGCGTTTCTCTTATCATACACGCCATCGGATCAACCTCGTCTAAGGTTCCGGCACAAGCCTCAATCAGCATTCCGTCTGGAGTTCCGTTTAAAAAAGCAGCAAGGCGAAATTGTCTGGTAAGTACAACTGATTTTTTCTCTCTGTTGTATAATAAGACCGCAACACCATTTCCCCTGTCAAAAATCTCACGGGTTTGGTTGATAGTAGGTTTATCTTCTTCTATATAATCAAAGTTTACCTCTCTGAAACTATATCTCTTGCCGGCTAACTTTTTATCAGACAGCAAATTGATTTTTGGATTCATACTACATTTTTTAAAAGTTATATAAAGAACGACGGCCTATTTTTACTTATTTACTTAACCTATGCAAGCTATAGGTCATAGCGCTCAACAAACAAAATGCCATCAATTGATGGGCTAGTCCGAGCCATAGCGGCACGTGAAATAATAGCGTTATAACTCCAAGTGCAAATTGGATAAATACAAAGTATACCAATATATTGATGCTTCTAGATTGTTGTTTGTCTAAAACGAATTTTCTACTCTTAAAATACAAATAAACAATAGCCCCAACGACCAAATAAGCAATAGTTCTATGTACGAATTGCACTCCGCTTTTTCCTTCTACCAAGTTTAAGAATAAACTCGATTGTTCTATCCATACGGTTTCATGTATGAATTTTCCTTCACTCATCATCGGCCAATGATTGTGAATCAGACCTGCGTTGAGACCTGCGACAAAGCCTCCGTAAATGATTTGAATTATCAAAATAATATACGCCACTACCGCTGTATTTCTAAGCGGAATGATAGCTGGCTTTCGATTCGGATAAATCAAATCTAAAGCTACCCAAAGCGTATAGGCAAAGGTGATAAAGGCAAAAGTAAGGTGAAGCGACAACCTGAAATGACTCACATCTGGATTGTCAACTAATCCGCTTTTGACCATAAACCATCCTAAAAACCCTTGGAAACCACCCATAAATAGCAGTACGCAAGATTTCAGAATCGTGGGTTTGTCTAGTTTTTTTCTGACTAAAAAATATACAAACGGTATAATGAATACGATACCTATAATCCTTCCTATAAAACGGTGAAACCATTCCCAGAAATAGATGAATTTATAGTCGTCTAGGGTGAAATCTTTGAAGCTATTAATCTTCTGATATTCAGGGAATTTTTTATATTCCTCAAAAGCAGCTTCCCATTTTTCCTCCGAAAGTGGAGGGAAGGTATCGGTGACCAAATGCCAATCGGTCATCGAAAGTCCAGAATTGGTAAGTCTAGTAATTCCACCGACCATAACCATAATAAATAAAAGTAAACAGCCTGTGAGCAGCCAGTAGATAACGGCCTTGTTGTTTTTCATGATTTTATAATTTGAGTACAAAAATACAATTTACAATCGGGATTCTATATCGATCTACATACATTGCTAAAACCGTAAATTAGCTGTTTGGTTTAAACTATGTTTTAAAGTTCGATCAGGTTTACCAGCAATCGGTATGCGCCATCAATACCACTAGGAATTTGTCTAAAGAAACTAATCCCTGTATATACAAAGTGACCTTTGCCATATTTAGCAATAAGCAACGAACCGTCTTTTGGCTTTTCGCCTTGGTCATTCATACGAAAAACAGATTCGTACTCAGGACTCCATTCTGCAGCAAAATAAAGCCCTCTTTCTTGTATCCAATTCTCAAAATCTTTAGAGCTGATTTGGTTGGGTTTCGTAAGTACGCTGTGCTCTGAATTTATAAAGCTAATTTTCGCCTCTTCGTTGGTCACGCGCTCTCTCCCAATTTTGAGTTGATAAGGCGCAAATTCGCTTAGATCAGTAGTTTTCCCTCTGTAATCCGTAGTCAAATACTGCATAATAACCGTACCTCCGGCAGCGACATAATCATTGATAACCTTGCCTTTCAGGAGTAATTCAGGAGTTGTATTATAGGCTCTGATTCCGATGAGAAGTGTTTCGAAATTCTTCAGATGCTCGGCTGTGAGTTCGTGTACAGGTAAGAGAGTTACGTCATAACCTATTTGCAATAGTCCTTGCGGAATTTGATCTGAAGCGCCCATCACATAACCAATACTTTGCTTAGATTTCTTTAGGTCAATACGCGTAGCTTTTGCTTCTGCCGCAGTCAAAATGCTTTGTTTCGGGATGTGTTTGTAATCGATTTCAACCAAAGATTGATCAAAGGTTTTTCCGTCAATCACTGCAATAGCTTTTAGGATAGCATTATCCGGATTTGTTGGTGGTGTTAGAGTGAATTTCACCAAAGTCTCCGCTGATTTTTGTTGTATGTCAAAAGGAATTTTTCTAGGGCTAATACTCCAACCCTTTGGTACATCAATCTGAATGCTTCCCTGTATATTGTCATGAAGTGCTTTTACTTTTACGGTCACTTCTTTTGGTTGGGAATTGGCAAAAACCACAACGTCATTCACAAAGGAAATCACAACATCTGGCAATACCACAAAAGGACGATAGGTCTCTCCGTCTTCTGGAGCATTAAACTTATAGACTATATTCTTAGTGTATTCAACTCTTGTACCTTCGATATCTACTACGAAAACCACCGGGAAATCATCGCTCGTCTGGGCTAAGTTTCTGAGATTTTTATCCTCGACCACAAACATACCTTTGGTTTTTTGTTGTCTTAGCCAATAGGGATTTGAATACGGAATAGCCTCCGGAACGGTTACATTCATTTCTTGGCTATACACAGGAATATTTTGCTCAAGTTTTTGATTTTTGATGATTTTTTGGTCAAAGAAATTTATTTCCTTGAGCGTGATAGCCGCCTTACTGCGGTTGGTCGCTTCTATTTTTAGGTCAAATTGGGTTGATTTTGTGGTATTTTCTGAACTTGAAATCGCTTCAAGATACAACCCGGCACACGCGGCAATGATTTCTTTGATGTGTTCAGATTTTTGTTCCCTCCAATAACTATCTTCAATGTTTTGGATAAGCTTATAAGCCTTTGTCAATTCCTTAATATGAACGGAAGGGTTCTCGAAACTAAAGTTTTTCTGGATTTTATCTAGTATAGCAGCTATGGCTTTTCCTTCGGGGATTCGTGTCCAGGTTGTATTGATTCCCTCAAAGACATCTTTGTGTTTGTTGGGCATATCACCTCTAATTATCTCTAGGTATTCGCTCTCACTAGCTCTATCTCCTATAGTTCCGAAACCTTGACATTTGTGCTGACTTCTGCTTTTTGCCGCTATTTCGCTATTGCTTATGCCCAATGTAGGATAAAACACATTAGCTCCGATTTCGAGCAAATGACTTTTGTCTGCCTTATCGAAAGCCTCTTGAGAGGGAAATGACCACGGCGAAGTGTTATAGAACAATCGTTGAGGTGCGTTTTTATGGCTTTTAACTTGGTCAAAAGCTTCTAAACTCAACATTGCTGAAGCCGTATGATGCCCGTGAGTTGTTCCTGGAGTTCTGTGGTCAAATCTATTGACAATAACATCGGGTCTGAAATCTTCGATGACTTGAATTAGGTCTTCTAGTACTTGTTGTTTATCCCAAATCTCGAAAGTTTCATCGGGAAGTTTTGAAAATCCAAAGTCATAGGCACGCGTAAAAAACTGTTTCCCGCCGTCAATTCTTCTAGCGCTTAACAATTCTTGCGTTCTTATTGCTCCGAGTAATTCTCCTAACTCAGGTCCTATCAGGTTCTGACCTCCGTCACCTCGCGTAAGCGAAACATAAGCAGTATTGGCATGAAGATGATTTGAGAAATAGGAAATTAGCTTAGTATTCTCATCATCCGGGTGGGCTGCTACGTATAAAACAGATCCTAAAAAATTGAGTTTTTGAATCTCGTGATAAATCTGATTGGATGTATAGGTCTTAGGTTGTTGTGCAAAAACACTTAAACTTATAAAAACGAACAGCAAGTTGAATCTCATCTCTTTGAATTAAATAATCGGAAAACAAAAGTAAGGCTTACTTCTGAAAGAACATTGGGTTTTGGCTAAATATCTGAGTGTTAAAGATTCGTGAACAGAATTTCAGTCTTGTTAATCTTTACGGGAAAGCTCTTTTTTTAGTCAAAATCAAAACAATTACAGCCGAAAAAATTCTATCTTTCAACTGAAAAAACTTACCTTTGCTTGAAAGCCAAAAAATATGATTTCTATAGACCCGAAGGAGGTTAGTACGGTTAAGTTACAAGGGTATTTACAAGGCGCTGTAGGTCCGAGACCAATTGCCCTAGCAAGTACTTTAGACGAAAACGGCAACCCTAACCTTTCTCCTTTTAGTTTTTTTAATGTTTTTAGTTCGAACCCACCAATCTTGGTGTTTTCGCCTGCTCGTAGAGTCAGAAACAACACGGTCAAGCACACGCTCATCAATGTGCAACAAACCAAAGAAGTGGTAATTAGCGTGGTGAATTATGACATCGTACAACAGGTATCACTTGCTAGTACAGAATATGCCGATGGCGTTGATGAGTTTATAAAATCAGGACTTACTCCTATGCCATCAGACGTAGTAAAGCCCTATAGAGTTGCGGAATCTCCGGTTCAGTTTGAATGTGTCGTAAAAGATATTATCGCATTAGGCGATGGTGGTGGTGCAGGAAACTTGGTGATTTGCGAGGTCGTTCGCGTTCACGTAAGTGAAGCTGTACTAGATGAAAACGGAGCTATCGATCAACATAAAATTGATTTGGTTTCGCGTATGGGCGGCAATTGGTATTCAAGATCCAACAAAGGGCTTTTTGAAGTACCAAAACCACTAGTAACCTTAGGTATTGGCGTAGATGCTATACCTGATTTTATCAAAAAATCTGGGGTTTTCTCGGGTAATGATTTGGGAATGTTAGGAAATATAGAGGTTTTGCCAACTCAAGACGAAATAACTAACTTTGTCAATCAGTCTTTTGAGGCAAAAGCTGTTTTGAGTACTGATGACAGTCAGAAGCTATATCAAAAAGCTAAAGATATGCTTGCTAAAGAACAAGTAATAGAAGCATGGATGTTGCTTTTGGCATCTCAGAAATAGAATAATACAATTTAATAGTTTATAAAAAATAAGTAAAATGGAAGTAGTAGGAAAAATTAGATTAGTCGATACAGTTAAAGAAGTAGGAAGCAACGGATTCAGAAAAAGAGACGTTATTGTGACTACTGAAGAGCAATATCCACAACACATTTCGATTCAGTTTGTTCAAGATAAAACAAGCTTATTAGACAACTTTAAGGTAGGAGATGATGTAAAAGTATCTATCAATCTTAGAGGTAGAGAGTGGGTAAATCCACAAGGTGAAACCGTATATTTCAACACTATCCAAGGTTGGAGAATTGAGAAATTGGCAATGGATGCACCAAGTGATAACTCAGGTTATATTCCTCCAGTCGCTCCACCACAAGCCTTCGAGCCAGCACAGAATGTAAACCAAGAAGACAGCGACGATTTGCCATTCTAAATAAAAAAATATGCGTTTTTGGATTGGTCTTATAAGTATCTTCTGGTTTGTTTTTATGCATGGACAAACGACCTATAAAATTTCTTACCAAAGGAGTGCAAACGGAAGCCTTATTCAAGACCAAGACAAAACCCTTGTTTTCACCAGTTCAGATTTCACCTATATCACTTCTGAACAAATCCAGAACGGTACCAAAGAATTTCCTTTTGAGGAAACTTTTGTAAATCGAAAACAAGAAAACACCTATGAACAGATTGCGTCAGTTGCTTTAGGCACTACTTTTGGTTTTTTAGATAGCCTAGCTCTACAACGTCAAGAGTTTGAGTTCTTTAAAGAAGAACGCATTATCTTAGGTTATAAGTGCAAAAAAGCACGTGCGATAATTAACTCGAATACTATTGACATTTGGTACACCGATGCGCTAGGTATAAAAGGCTCTCCAGCTGTTCTGGGGATGAATTTAGGTCTAGTTTTAGAAATAAACCAAAACGGAAATTATTTGATTCAAGCCACAAAAGTAGAGCGCATCACTACTAAGAAAAATCCACTAAAAATCAATGATTTCTCAAAAGCCAAAAGAGTTGATACAGCTACTTATAGAGATTTACTCTGGAAAAGTAGGTTTACTAGCCTTAAAGTTTTTGAAGATGAAATCATTAATTTCTCTGACAAATTAGTGTCTAACGATAGTATCTTGCGCTTTGGCAACGGAACTATTATACTCAGAAAAATAAAATTTCCTGAAATTGCACAAGGCAACCAAATTTTTGCTGAGCTCACAACCTGGTCAAATGGTGATGCTTACGATCGTACAGGCTCTGTTTTTATAATCCCAACCGATAGTAAGATTTCATTTTTTGATGCCTTGCAAGATGGAGTCAAAGCCATTCCTTTGTATGTCAACGGAAACAATAAAGAGTATAGAGGTGTGGTCAGAACCGAAGACTATACACCGCTAATAGAACTTATGCGCTTCTTTACGCCATTTGGCATCAAGCAATACAATCACATCAACCTCAAAGGAAAAGACTGGCATAACCAAGTGTCGTATAGACAAGATATCTCAGAATTGAACCCCGAACTCTCTTCAAAAGAGCTGTATATCGGCGTCTTTATTGGCAATTATGATCAGGGAGGGCATAAAATAAATCTTGAAATCACCATTCACAACGAAGTAGCTCAAAATCCGAAAAATAAATTTTCAATGCCGCTTTTTAATACTACCAACGTGATGGAAATGTCAGGCCAGAACTACGCAACTATGTTTGATTCAGATAATGGCTTGCGCGTTACTTTTAGTCTTGACAAAGAACTTAAAAATGCTAAACTGCGTTATATCACTACAGGTCACGGCGGATGGGAAAATGGCGATGAGTTTGTTCCAAAAAAGAACACTATCCTTTTGAACGGAAAGGAAGCCTTCTCCTTTGTGCCATGGAGACAAGATTGTGGCTCGTATAGATTGTATAATCCAGCATCCGGAAATTTTCAAAACGGACTTTCGTCTTCTGACTATTCTCGATCAAACTGGTGCCCAGGAACGCTAACTAATCCGATTCTGATTGATTTGGGCAACTTAGAAAAAGGAACGCATACAATTGTGGTTAAAATTCCTCAAGGAGCTCCAGAAGGGAATAGCTTTAGCGCTTGGAATGTCTCTGGGATTCTACTCGGTGAAGACTAATAAACCTTTTTTAGCAGAGGTGTATTTTTAGATTATTTCTTAGGCAATATTCTTTGTAAGATCAGCGAAAGCACAATAGTCATCACTGACCCAATGACGTTCAACCATAAATAACTGACGACATCGAGGTAATAGATATAAAAAATCGAAACTTGAGAAGTAACGGCTGCCCAAAACAATGCCTCGCCCTTAACCGATTTAAAATAAAATCCGACCAAGAAAATCCCTAAAATTGTTCCGTAAAAAACAGAGCCTAGTATATTCACAAACTGGATAAGATTCTCAAAAAGTGAGGCATAGCAGGCAAATGCAATAGCAATCAATCCCCAGAACACAGTAAACCATTGGGTGGACTTCACAAAGTGAATATCACTCTTCTCTGACTTAACATTTCGCTTATAAATATCGATTGTCGTGGTTGAGGCAAGTGCATTTAGTGCAGAAGCTGTAGAAGACATCGCCGCAGAGAAAATTGCCGCCAACAATAACCCAACAAAACCTATCGGCAGATAATTCAATACATAATAGATAAACACATAGTCTTTGTCATTGGTCTCTATGGTGCTATCAGCTTGTTTGATGAGCGTTTTGGCTCGTTCCCTCAGGTCTTTTTCTTTGAGTCCTAACGCTGTTATTTTTTGTTGTAAGGCTTTATTTTCAAAATTCTGATTTAACTGATGTGCATACTGCAACGTAAAGTCTTTTTTGTCTTGTGCAATCTCATTTAGTTTTTGTTCTAAGTCTGAAAATTCTGCCGCATATTCCGTATTCTGAATGGCTTTACTTCCATTGGGATTAAAATGAATCGGCGCTGAATTGAACTGAAAAAACACAAATACCATCACACCCACAAGCAATATAAAAAACTGCATCGGTATTTTTAAGATCCCGTTAAAGATAAGTCCCATCTGGCTTTCTTTAATGTTTTTACCCGAAAGATACCTTCCCACTTGTGATTGGTCAGTGCCAAAATACGAAAGTGCCAAGAAGAAGCCTCCCGTAATTCCGCTCCAAAATGTATAGCGACTATCGACATTCATAGAAAAATCCACAACATTCATCTTGTCATTTATCCCGGCAATCTTCAGGGCATTTGTAAAGGTAACCTCTTCGGGAAGATTGCTCAATATCAAGAAAAAAGCAACAAACATTCCGCCCATAATCACAAACATCTGTTGTTTTTGAGTGACATTCACCGCTCTGGTTCCACCTGAAACCGTATATATAATGACTAGTATTCCGATGATAATATTTAGAAGCGTAAGGTTCCAACCCAAAATGGTCGATAAGATAATGGCTGGCGCATAGATGGTAATTCCGGTAGACAAACCTCGTTGAATCAAGAATAAAAAGGCAGCAAAAGATCGCGTTTTGAGGTCAAATCGCTGTTCTAAATACTCATAGGCAGTATAGACTTTAAGCTTGTGGTAAATCGGGATAAATGTCATGCAGATGACAATCATAGCTATAGGCAATCCGAAGTAGAATTGGACAAATCCCATACCGTCATGATAGGCTTGTCCGGGTGTTGAGAGAAAAGTGATGGCACTTGCTTGAGTAGCCATTACAGAAATCCCAACCATATACCAAGGCGTTTCTTTGTTTCCGAGTATATAATCTTTGACGTTTTTGCTGCGTTTGGTTTTCAGCGTTCCGTAAACGACTATGAATAATAAAGCAGCAATAAGTATAATCCAATCAATACTGTGCATCGTCTATGAATAAAATATTGTGATTAAATAAAAAAACAATATATAAAGTGCATTCAAAACGAGCACAATCGTGTAGGATTTTTTCCATTTCATAACTTTCACTTCAAAATAATTTTAGTCAGTACTGTCATTTATGTTTCTGTAAAAATATAGATATTTTTGAGTAGTCGGACTATTTTAAATTGATTTTAAGACAGAAAGATTAAATTTTGGAGCACCCTAAAGTTCAAAAAACAGCTAAAACAGAAAATGACTTCTATAGTTATTTTCTCTAAAAGTCGATTTTTAGCCTTTTAAAGCCTTTTAAAGCTCTTTGTAATTTTATCGACAGGGTGTCTATTATTGTTTAAAATCAATTAAAAGGGCGATATTCTGTTTTATTGTAAAAAAAACCGTAAATTAGCACGTTTAAAAAATATTGATTTTCAACCGTTAAAAAATAAATTTTTTTATGTTAGAAGCAGGAGAAAGGTTAATACCTATCAACATTGAAGATGAGATGAAGTCTGCTTACATCGATTATTCGATGTCAGTTATTGTATCTAGGGCTTTGCCTGACGTACGAGATGGACTAAAACCAGTTCATAGAAGGGTTTTGTATGGTATGTATGACTTAGGCCTTTTATCAAACAGGGCGCACAAAAAGTCTGCAAGAATCGTCGGGGAAGTATTGGGTAAGTATCACCCACACGGAGATACTTCGGTATATGATGCGATGGTGCGTATGGCACAAGAATGGTCATTGCGTTATCTTTTGGTTGACGGTCAGGGTAACTTTGGTTCAGTTGACGGAGATAGCCCAGCTGCTATGCGTTATACGGAAGCCCGTATGAAAAAAATATCTGAAGAAATCCTATCAGACATCGACAAAGAAACCGTTGACTATCAACTAAACTTTGATGACTCACTACAAGAGCCAAAAGTGATGCCGACTAGAGTTCCAACACTACTTATTAACGGAGCTTCAGGTATTGCAGTAGGTATGGCCACTAATATGGCACCACACAACTTGACTGAAGTTATTGACGGAACGCTTGCCTACATTGACAATAACGATATAGAAATTGACGAGCTAATCACTTATATCAAAGCACCTGACTTCCCTACCGGAGGTATTATTTATGGATACGAAGGCGTGCGTGAAGCTTTCAAAACCGGAAGAGGAAGAATTGTGATGCGTGCCAAAACCAACTTTGAAGAGTTGAGCGGTAGAGAGTGTATTGTAGTTACTGAAATTCCGTACCAAGTAAACAAAGCCGATATGATCAAACGTACGGCTGATTTAGTAAACGAAAAGAAAATTGAAGGTATCTCAAACATACGTGACGAGTCTGATAGAAACGGAATGCGTATCGTGTATGAACTAAAAAGAGATGCTGTACCTAACGTAGTGTTGAATACACTTTATAAATTCACTCAACTACAATCTTCTTTTAGTGTAAACAATATCGCACTGGTAAACGGAAGACCAGAACTACTAAACCTAAAAGACCTAATACATCACTTCGTAGAGCACAGACACGATGTGGTCGTAAGAAGAACACAATACGAACTCAGAAAAGCAGAAGAAAGAGCACATATCCTAGAAGGATTGATTATTGCTTCTGACAATATAGACGAGGTTATCGCACTGATCAGATCATCAAAAGATGGCGATGAAGCGCGCGGAAAACTCATCGAAAGATTTAATTTATCTGAAATCCAAGCACGTGCTATCGTAGAGATGCGACTTAGACAACTCACAGGGCTTGAGCAAGATAAACTAAGAGGAGAATACGAAGAAATCATGAAGTTGATTACCTACTTAAAGGATTTATTGGCAAGCAAAGAACTTCGTATGGAACTCATCAAAACAGAACTTATCGAAATCAAAGAGAAATACGGAGATGCTAGACGCTCAGTTATTGAGTATGCTGGAGGTGATGTAAGTATAGAGGATTTAATCGCCGATGAACAAGTAGTTGTTACTATTTCGCACGCAGGATATATCAAGAGAACTCCGCTTACTGAATACAAAACTCAGAACAGAGGAGGTGTAGGACAAAAATCGGCTGGAACAAGAGATCAGGACTTCCTTGAGCATATGTATGTCGCTACTAACCACCAATATATGTTGTTCTTTACGCAAAAAGGAAAATGTTATTGGATGAGAGTTTATGAAATTCCTGAAGGAAGCAAAACTAGCAAAGGAAGAGCAATACAGAATCTTATCAATATTGAAAATGACGATAAGGTTAAAGCATTCATCTGTACACAAGACTTAAAAGACCAAGAATATATCGATAGTCACTATGTTATTATGGCTACAAAACAAGGTCAGGTGAAGAAAACGCCACTTGAGCAATATTCAAGACCTAGACAAAACGGAATCAATGCGATTACTATCAGAGAGGACGATGAGCTTCTAGAAGCTAAACTAACTACCGGAAACAGCCAAGTTCTCATTGCGGTGAAATCAGGCAAATTGGTTCGTTTTGAAGAAGAAAAAACGCGTCCGATGGGAAGAACAGCCTCTGGAGTAAGAGGAATTACTCTTTCTGATAAAGACGATGAGGTCATCGGAATGATTTCAATTGACAAAGACAATGTGAATGATTCTCAAATATTAGTAGTAACAGAAAACGGTTACGGAAAACGCACCAAACTTGTGGATGATGATGGTGAAGACGTATACCGTATAACCAATCGTGGAGGTAAAGGAGTAAAAACACTAAACGTTACCGAGAAGACTGGAATGCTAATTGCAATAAATGCCGTAACTGATGAAGACGACCTGATGATCATCAACAAATCAGGACTAACTATCAGAATGAAAGTATCTGACCTTAGAGTTATGGGAAGAGCCACGCAAGGAGTGAAACTCATTAACATCAAAGGGAATGACTCGATTGCAGCAGTAGCAATGGTGTTGAGAGATGAAGAAGACGAAATTGATGAAGGTGAGGAAAACATCAACAATAACATTGATGACATCGCAGATAACGCATCAGAAACTGATAATCTAACTGAAGAATAAAACTAGAATTTATAATTAACCAATATGAAAAAGTATATCATAACTTCTTTGTCTCTCCTTTTCGCAGCAGGGGCATACGCACAGAAAGATGAGATTAGAAGCATCAAAAAGCTTCTTAACAAAAAGGCGCCTACAGAGGCTGACTATAAAGAACTTCAAGGTATCATCGATGCTACAACGCCTTATATCGGAAATGGAACAACTGCTGAACAAGCTGAATTCTATTTCTATAAAGGTACTTATGAATTCGAAAAAGCAACCAAAACCAATAGTGTAGAAGCTTTGTCGAATGCGGTAGTCAGCTTTAATAAAGTTATAAAAGTAGAGGAAGGTGAAAAAAAACAGTCGTTTACGGATAAACTTAAAAAAGAGACTTTCCCTACGCTAATGTCGCACGCTTTTCAAAGAGCTGAGGAATTTACCAAAAACAAGAAATTTAGAGAGGCAACCAATATCTATAAATCTCTTTATGACCTAAACAAAGAACCATTATATCTATACTATGCAGCTTCTTCTGCCGTAAATGTCCCTGACTATAACACGGCTTTAGAGTATTATCAAGATCTTTTGGATATGAACTTTACAGGAGAATTCGATTACTATACTGCAGTAAATAAAAAAACAGGGGAGGTAGAAAACTTTGGTGAGAATAAATCACTGATGAACGAACTCTTAAAAAGAGGGGAATATTCAAATCCAAAGAAAGAGAAGCAAGAGTCTAGAAAACCTGAGATTCTGAAAAACATGGTGCTTATTTATAATCTGGTTAATCAAAAATCAAGAGCAGAAAAGTTACTAGTAGATGCTAGGGCAGAAAATCCAAATGACACACAGCTAATCATGATGCAAGCAAACTTCTTCTATCAAGATAAAAAACTTGATGAGTTTGAAAAGCTTATAAATGAGGCAATCTCTAAAGACCCTAAAAACCCAATCTTATATTACAACCTAGGCGTTTCTAGCATCGAGATTGGCAACTTAGAGAAGGCAAAACAACACTTCCTTAAAGCAGTGCAGATAGACCCTAAATATGTAGATGCTTATAACAGATTAGGAGTTCTTGCCTTAACTGAAGAAGAAGCTATAATCTCTGAAATGAATGCTATAACAGGCTTTACAGCAGCCGACAACAAAAAATATGCAGAACTAAAGGAGAGAAGAAACATGTTGCTCAGAAGCGCCATACCGCATTTCGAAAGAGCTTTAGCGGTTGAGCCAGACAATCAATATGCAATATCAAGCTTAGTAAACATCTTCGGAGCATTGGAGATGGAGGCTAAAGAAAAAGAATATCGTGCAAAGCTAAAGAACTAACCAACTTAAACCACTCTACTACGAGTGGTTTTTTTATGAAATAAAGTATTTATATCATAGAATAAATTCTTACTATTACAAATTCAAGTTTACACTTAGAATAAATCAGAAATTGCAGCTCAAAAACTTACAAACCTGACAAAACTTCAGTTGGAATAGTTTTTGACTTTAAATAGTTAATTCTTAAATTTACGCATTAAACCAATAAATATGAACAATAATTTTTCTCCTAGAGTAAAAGATGTCATTAGTTTTAGTAAAGAGGAAGCACTCCGACTGGGCCATGAATTCATAGGTACAGAACATTTTCTCCTTGGGATTTTGAAAGAAGGCAACGGGAAAGCATTTAATATTCTTCGAGAAATTATAGATATCGATTATCTCCACAAGAAAATTGAATCACTAAGCCCTTATAACGAAAAAGCCATAGTTGACAACGACAAAAAGAACCTACACCTGACTCGTCAAGCAGATAGGGCCCTAAAAATGTCGTTTCTTGAAGCCAAACACCTCGGAAGTACTTCTATAAGCACAGGACATTTACTGTTGTGCATTCTCAAAAACGAAAATGACCCAACAACTAAGTTGCTGAATAAGCTAAAAATTGATTACGAAATCATTAAAGAATATTTTATGAACTCATTCTCTGACGATATTACCCCAGACCCAATAAGAGAACAGCCAAAAAGTGAAGCCTTAGGAGATGATTCACCTAATGATGATTCGTCTAAAGAAGGCGCTAGCTATATGTCTGTGCCTAATAAGGGAGCTAAAAAGACTAAAACTCCTGTACTCGACAATTTCGGTAGAGACCTAACTGTGCTTGCTGAAGAAGGAAAACTAGACCCTGTCGTAGGGCGTGAGAAAGAAATCGAAAGAGTTTCGCAGATCTTAAGCCGTAGAAAGAAAAACAATCCGCTTTTAATCGGAGAGCCCGGTGTGGGTAAATCTGCTATTGCAGAAGGGCTAGCGCTGAGAATTGTACAGAAAAAAGTATCGCGCATATTATACGGAAAACGCGTAGTGACCCTAGATTTAGCAAGCCTTGTGGCTGGAACCAAATACAGAGGCCAATTCGAAGAGCGTATGAAGGCGATGATGAACGAGCTCGAGAAGAATGATGATGTTATCCTGTTTATCGATGAAATCCACACTATTGTAGGTGCTGGAGGCGCTACAGGTTCCCTCGATGCTTCAAATATGTTTAAGCCCGCCTTGGCAAGAGGTGAAATTCAATGTATAGGAGCTACGACCCTTGATGAATACAGACAATATATTGAGAAAGATGGAGCGCTTGAGAGACGTTTCCAGAAAGTAATCGTTGAACCTACATCGGTAGAAGAAACCATTACGATTCTGAACAATATCAAAGGGAAGTACGAAGACCACCACAACGTAACCTATACGCCTGAGGCAATAGAAGCCTGTGTGAAATTGACAAACAGATATATGACCACTAGATTCCTGCCAGACAAAGCTATCGATGCCTTGGATGAAGTAGGATCAAGAGTGCATATCATAAACATCAATGTTCCGAAACAGGTAATTGATCTAGAACGCCAACTAGAAGAGGTAAGAGAACTTAAAAATTCCGTTGTAAAAAGACAGAAATTTGAGGAGGCAGCCAAACTCAGAGATGACGAAAGAAAAATTGAAAAAGAATTGGCATTCGCCCAAGAGCAATGGGAAGAAGAGTCTAGAAACAACAAAATTGAGGTTACAGAAGACAACGTAGCTGATGTAGTTTCGATGATGAGTGGAATCCCTGTGAATAGAATTGCGCAGAAAGAAAGTAATAAGCTCGCAAAACTACCAGAACTTATCAAAGGTAAAGTGATAGGACAAGATGAGGCCGTAAGTAAAATAGCAAAATCAATACAACGCAATAGAGCTGGGCTTAAAGATCCAAACAGACCAATAGGTTCGTTTATTTTCTTGGGCCAAACAGGAGTCGGGAAAACGCAACTAGCGAAGGTTATCGCACAAGAGCTCTTTGACTCTGAAGAAGCACTTATCAGAATTGATATGAGCGAATATATGGAGAAGTTCGCTATCTCAAGACTTGTTGGCGCACCTCCGGGATATGTAGGCTATGAAGAAGGTGGACAACTGACAGAAAAAGTCAGAAGAAAACCATATTCAGTCATACTTTTAGACGAAATTGAAAAAGCACATCCAGATGTATTCAATATGATGCTTCAAGTCCTCGACGACGGGTTCTTGACCGATAGCTTAGGTCGCAAAATTGACTTCAGAAACACGATTATTATCATGACATCCAATATCGGAGCAAGACAACTCAAAGACTTCGGTCAAGGAGTAGGATTCGGAACTGCTGCCAAAGTGTCACAAGCTGGAGAATATGCCAAAGGCGTTATCGAGAATGCACTAAAAAAGGCCTTTGCACCTGAGTTCTTAAACAGAATTGACGATGTAGTAGTATTTAACGCTCTCGAGAAAGAAGACATTCAGAAAATTATCTTTATCGAGCTAAAGAAACTTTATACTAGAATCGCAGATCTAGGCTACACGCTCAACTTATCTGATAAAGCAGTAGATTTTATTGCCGAAAAAGGTTTCGACAAGCAATTTGGAGCTAGACCGCTAAAACGTGCTATCCAAAAATATGTAGAAGATCTTTTAGCTGAAGAAATAATCACTTCGAAAATAGCAATAGGTGATGAGATTTACTTAGATATCAAAGAAGGAGCAGAAGAGCTAACTATAGCCATCAAAAAGAAAGAAATTTCAGAATAAAGACAGTTCGTAGTCATCTCTAAAAAAGGAGTGGGTTAGCAATAACTACTCCTTTTTATTTTGCCTATAAATCAATGTTTTAACCCTTCAGCGAGCTGACAATCAGTTGGGCAGTTTTTTGACTCGCTCCACCTCCGCCTAATTTTTGCTCCAAGGTATCGTACTGTGCTAAAATACTTTTACGATGGATTGGATCTAATAGTTTTTGAAGTTCGATCTTAAGATTTTTTGTATTTAAATCGTTTTGAATCAACTCAGTTACGACTTCTTTGTCCATAATTAGATTCACAAGCGAAATATATTTGAGCGATATGATGCGTTTGGCTATTTCATATGAAATTCGGTTTCCTTTATAGCACACAACCTCTGGCACTTTAAAAAGTGCGGTTTCAAGCGTAGCAGTTCCAGAAGTTACCATCGCAGCATAAGAATGGCTCAACAAATCGTAGGTTTTATTGTTTACAAAATGAATGTTGGGATTATTTAAAAACGCCTGATAAAACGAGTAATCTTGACTTGGAGCGCCTGCAATCACAAACTGATATTCCTTAAAATTATCAGCAACCGAAAGCATAATGCTCAACATTTTAGTTATTTCCTGCTTTCGACTTCCCGGAAGTAAAGCTATGATTGGTTTATCTTCTAAATTATTCTTAGCGATAAAATCTTGTTTGGAAATTACTGTTCTGTTATCAATAGCATCAATCAGCGGATGGCCTACGAAGTCAACTGAAAAATTGTGCTTTTGCTCATAGAAATCTTTCTCAAAAGGCAGAATTACATACATTTTATCCACATCACGCTTGATATCCTTGATTCGGTTTTCTTTCCAAGCCCATATTTGAGGTGAAATATAATAGTGCGTCGGGAAGCCTTTTTGTTTAGCCCATTTGGCAATTCGCATATTAAAGCCTGGATAATCAATAAAAACTATAGCATCGGGATTGAATTGTGTAATGTCTTCTTTACATAGCTTTATGTTTCTAAAGATAGTTCGTAGATTTCCTAACACTTCTACAAATCCCATAAAAGCGAGTTCTTTGTAGTGTTTGACTAACGTCCCTCCTGCTTCTCGCATCAAGTCGCCTCCCCAAAAGCGAATTTCAGCCTTAGGATCTTCTTTCTTTAAGGCTTTGATAAGATTGGCGCCATGCAAATCTCCCGATGCTTCTCCAGCGATGATGTAGTATTTCATAGTTCGTAATTCCTCTTAAATCAAGAGAATGAACTACAAAAATATTGGTTTAGTTTGTCAAGAACAAAATCTAAGTGGTTTTCTGTTCAAATTTTAATGAAATAAGTCAAAATATAACTTCACTACGAGACGTTAATCATAGGCATTACTCATAGAATCCTTCTTATATTTGCAAACCAATAACTAAATCAGCTCATGAAAAAAATTGCAGTAGTAATTTTAAACTGGAACGGACACAAACTATTAGAACAGTTTTTGCCCTCAGTCATACTACATTCTGACTTAGCTGAGATTTATGTTGCAGATAATGCTTCTACAGACGCCTCTGTTTCTTTCATAAAGGAAAATTATCCGTTAGTTAAAATTATCCAAAATCCAGAAAACTACGGATACGCTAAAGGATATAATTCTGCACTACAATATGTAGCTGAACCTTATTTTGTATTGTTAAATTCAGATGTTGAAGTTACGGCAGGTTGGCTACAGCCGATGCTTGATATATTTGACAGCGAGCCACAGACTGTAGCTTTGCAACCCAAAATATTAGATTTCAAGAACAAAGATTATTTTGAATATGCCGGTGCCGCTGGAGGCTTTATCGATAAATATGCTTTTCCTTTTTGTAGAGGGCGCATCTTCACGACTTTAGAAAAAGACACTAGTCAGTACCAAAGTATAACAGAAATTTTTTGGGCATCTGGCGCTTGTCTTTTTATCCGAAAAGAAACTTTTGAGCAATTAGGCGGTTTTGATGCGGATTTCTTTGCTCATCAAGAAGAAATAGATTTGTGCTGGCGAATTCAAAACAGCAACTTAAAGATAAAATATGTGCCTACTTCAGTCATATATCACGTTGGCGGTGCTACGTTAAAAGAAGGCAGCCCTGAGAAAACCTACCTAAACTTCAGAAACTCACTGAATTGTCTCTTAAAAAACCATCCCAAAAAAGGTCTATTCACCACCACTTTTTTTCGCCTATGCTTAGACGGAATGGCTGGTGTATATTTTATGCTAAAGCTAAAACCTAAACATACCTGGGCAGTCGTAAAATCTCATCTTTCTATGTATGCAAACCTGAGCAAAACATTAAAGAAAAGAGGGAAAAACCAAAAGAAAGACTATTTTTATAAGCCTAGCATAGTTTTTGATTATTTTATACGAAACAAAAGAATATTCACAAAGCTTAAATAACAAGTCTTTAAGAAATTACATCCTTAATTAATTATATTTTTACACAAAACAAAACTTACATTTTATTATGAAAAGAATCCTTTTATTATTTTCACTTGTTGGAGTCTTGACCCTGACTTCTTGTGGAGCAAAAAAACAAATCGCAGAGCTTGAAGGAAAGAACAAAGAGATCCAAGATCTTCTGAATTCTGCAACTCTTAAACTAAACACTTGTTTAGCCGAAAAGAACGGTTTACAGTCTCAAATCGAATTGTTGAGAGAAACCAACAAAGACCTGAAAGAAGCTAACACAAACATTACGCACCTAACCTCTAAAGGAGCTCAAAACCTTGAGAAATCTTTAGAGAGCATGAAAGAAAAAGACCTTAAGATCAACCGTCTTCAGGACGCTTTGACCAAAAAAGATTCAGTTACCTTTGCACTTGTAAGTTCACTTAAGAGAGAAGTAGGTATCAACGATCCAGATATTGAGGTAAACGTAGAAAAAGGAGTAGTATTTATTTCTATCGCAGATAAAATGCTATTCAAATCAGGAAGCTACGAAGTGAGCGACAGAGCTAAAAACGTATTGGCTAAAGTTGCCAAAGTTGTAAACTCTAAACCTGACTTTGAGTGTATGGTTGAAGGTCACACTGATAATGTACCTTACCGTTCTAACGGAACTATCCTTGACAACTGGGATTTGAGCGTAAAACGTTCGACTTCTGTTGTTAGAGTTCTACAAGAGCTTGGAGTAAAACCATCACAACTTATCGCTGCGGGTAGAGGAGAGTATTTGCCATTAGTGAGCAATACGACTTCTGAAAACCGTTCGATAAACAGAAGAACTAGAGTTGTTGTACTTCCTAAAATTGATCAATTCTATGATATGATCGAAAAAGAGATGAAAAGCTTAAGCAAATAAGCTGATTACAATCCACAACCAATAAGTATTGGTTTATAAAATAAATTGCCGTTTTATATCGCGAATTTCAGATGAGATTCAACCTATAAAACGGCAATTTATTTTTGTCTATTTATTACTTAATGATGAGCTTATCTCTACCAACACAGGACAATGGTCTGAATGTTTGGCTTCAGAGAGGATTACAGCCCTTTTTAGCCTAGATTTTAAGGCTTCTCCCACCAAGTTATAGTCTATCCTCCATCCTTTATTATTTGCCCTAGCATTAGCTCTATAACTCCACCAACTGTAATGATGAGGTTCGTTATTAAAGTGTCTAAAGCTATCTATAAAACCACTTTTAATGAATGCATCGAGCCAAGCTCTTTCTTCTGGCAAGAAACCAGATACTTTGGCCAAGCGCACAGGATCGTGAATATCAATAGCCTGATGACAAATGTTATAATCGCCTGAGATTATTAAATTAGGGATTTCCTTTTTAAGGTTGTCAATATACAAACGGAATTCATCCATATAATTGAATTTATGCTCTAATCTATCAATGTTTGTACCTGAAGGAAGATAAAGACTCATTACAGAAAAGTCTTCAAAGTCCGCTCTTAGATTGCGTCCTTCAAAATCCATTGATTCTATTCCAGTACCGAAAACCACATTTTTAGGTTCAATTTTAGATAGAATAGCCACGCCACTATATCCTTTTTTCTGAGCAGAAAAATAGTATTGATACGGATACCCCGCAAGTTCAATTTCAAGTTTCGGAATTTGGTCTTCCATGGCTTTAATTTCCTGAAGACAAATTATATCCGGAGAGGCTTGCGTCAGCCATTCTAAAAAACCGTTTTTGATCGCTGCTCTGATTCCGTTAACGTTATAGGAGATGATTTTCATGTAAGAATTTCTAAAAATATACATTGAATTTTTGGTCTAAATGACCTTTGTAATGATGCGCAGTTTATGCGTATGCCTCATCGTATCGACATTCATAATCCCAAAGTGGTCTAATCTATCAATACGGACTTTTCCGTGTGCATGGATGATGTAGTTGTCATTCATAATGATACCTACATGAGTGATTTTGCCTTCTTCGTTGTCAAAAAAAGCTAAATCTCCTGCTTCGCTCTCTTCGATAAAGCTCAAAATTTCACCTTGCGTAGCTTGTTGATAGGCATCTCTTAAGAGGTTATATCCATTGAGTTTATATACCATCTGCGTAAAACCAGAGCAATCGATGCCGAAAGGTGTTTTTCCTCCCCATAAATACGGTGAATTCAAATACATAAAAGCAGTTTTTAAGATATTGCTTTTCGGCATTTTTTCAGAGGATTTTAATCCGTCAAAAACAAACTTTGAGGTGTTTATCTCAGGAAATTCTAAAAATGAAAGTGAGGCTCCGAGGGGAATCGGGAACAATAAATTGTCTTTGCCTACAATGTATTCTATGAGATCTGCATTGAGGATGGTTTTTGAACTACTCAAAACTTCGTAATCAGTTGCTGAGATGGGTTGATACTGTTTTTGGTCAATCCAACCTTCATAAGCGTCGAAGTTAATTTTGATTTTTATCCAATCCTTGTTCTTTTCAGTAATAGAGAAATGCTCTCCAAAAAGGAGTTGCGAGACCAATTCACTTTTGTGACTGGGCTCTAACCGAATTGGTACTATTGCCAAATTGCAGATTCCGTACATTTATTTATAGAAAAAAGAGAATAGAAAAAAGAGAATAGAAAGTAGACCATAAGCCTGTTTTCTTTTCTCTTTTTTCTTAATTCTTATTAGTTAAGCTCTTTCGATCACCATTGCAGACGCTCCTCCACCTCCGTTACAGATAGCAGCAGCACCGTATTTGGCGTTATTTTGTTCGAGTACGTTGATAAGCGTTACGATAATTCTCGCTCCTGAACATCCAAGCGGGTGTCCTAAAGAAACTGCTCCACCATTTACGTTTACTTTTGATGCGTCTAAACCTAATATTTTTGAGTTCGCAAGTCCTACCACAGAAAATGCTTCGTTGAATTCAAAGAAATCAACATCTCCAAGTTCTAGGTTTGCTTTCTTAAGCGCCTTTGGCAAAGCTTTAGCAGGAGAAGTTGTAAACCATTTAGGTTCTTGTTCTGCATCGGCATAGCCTGAGATAAACGCCAATGGTTTCAGCCCTAAAGCTTTCGCTTTTTCTTCACTCATTAAAACTACAGCTGCAGCTCCGTCATTAATTGTTGATGAGTTAGCGGCAGTTGCTGTTCCGTCTTTTGTGAATACAGCAGAGAGCGAAGGAATTCTATCTAATTTTACGTTAGTAAATTCTTCGTCTTTGTTTACGATAATAGGTTCTCCTCTACGTTGAGGCACCTCTACCGGAACTATTTCGTTGTCAAATTTCCCAGCTTCCCAAGCCTGAGCAGAACGCTTGTATGATTCGACAGCGAAAGCATCTTGTTCTTCTCTAGAGATTTTATATTCTGAAGCGCAAAGGTCAGCAAACACACCCATCGCTTGTTGGTCATATACATCCAGAAGCCCGTCTTTTTGAAGTCCGTCAACCATAGAAGCAGGACCAAATTTAACGCCATTTCGCATATGCACATAATGAGGAATAAGGCTCATGCTCTCCATTCCGCCCGCTACAACAATTTCTGCATCGCCAAGCTGAATAGCTTGAGCACCTTGCATAATGGCTTTCATACCCGAAGCACAAACTTTGTTTACGGTCGTAGCAATCACTTTGTCTGGAAGTCCAGCAAATTTGGCTGCCTGACGCGCAGGTGCCTGACCAACGCCAGCCTGAACCACGTTACCCATAATCACCTCGTCAACAAGGTTGTAATCTAATCCGATTTTATCTAAAGCTCCTTTGATAGCTGCTGCACCTAATTTAGGCGCTGGTACAGATGACAATCCTCCTAGGAAAGTTCCAATTGGAGTTCGAACAGCCGAAACAATTGCTATTTTTTTAATCATGATTTTATGTATTTTATTATTTTTATAATTAAGCTACGAATATACGGATTTTCTGAAAATTAACTAACTACAATGCTTAGGTTCTTTTAAGTTTATGAAATCTTTAGCGCTTAGTCTAGCAGAGCCATAAACTCCAGACCAGCTTGAATACCATAGTTTTAAGAAGAACTTACTTTAACAAATTGAGTAATTCTTGCGCCGCTGCAAATGGAGAAATCCGATTAGCATCGATTTGTTGTTTATATATTTCTAATGACTCTTGCACTTTTGGGCTGTCATAAAACTGCGCTTTGAGTTGTGAATCAATGGTTTCTAGAAACCAATATTGGTTTTGTTCTAGTCTCTTGAAGTTGAAGTAACCGTTCTCTAAAGTGGTTTCATAATATTTTTGGATGATTTTCCAAACCTCCGGAACGCCTTCTTTGGTATAGCTACTACAAGTAGTGACCTTTGGTGTCCAACCTGATTTTTTGGGCGGAAATAAATGTAAAGCTCTGTTGAATTCTACCTTTGCCATTTTGGCTTTTTTGATATTCTCGCCATCTGCTTTGTTGATGACAATGGCATCTGCCATTTCCATTATTCCTCGTTTAATGCCTTGCAACTCATCTCCTGCTCCTGATAATTTGAGCAGTAAAAAGAAATCAACCATAGAGTGTACCGCAGTTTCGCTTTGTCCTACACCTACAGTTTCGATAATCACCACATCAAATCCGCAGGCTTCACATAAGATTACTGCTTCTCTGGTTTTTCGGGCAACACCACCTAAGGTCTCGCCGGATGCAGAAGGTCTTATATAGGCATTTTCATCTTTAGTGAGTTCTTCCATGCGGGTTTTATCGCCTAAGATGCTTCCGTGAGAAATCGTACTACTCGGATCAATGGCAAGCACAGCTACTTTTTTGCCTAGTGAAGTAAGGTGTTTGCCGAAGACTTCGATAAACGTACTCTTACCCACACCAGGCACACCTGTTATACCAATTCTTATTGATTTATTGGCATGCGGAAGGCAACCGCTAATCACTTGATGCGCTTTTTCGGCATGGTCTGCATTGGTGCTTTCGATAAGGGTAATAGCTCTACTCAGTGCAGTTTTATCTCCTTTGATAATGGCGTCTGTAAGTTCTTGGGCAGAGGGTTGTTTTCTTCTGAAACGATTGACTCTTTCAACAGAAGCTTTGCTGACAGTTTCTATTTCAGAGATGCCGTCAACTTCAGTAAGTGCTGATTTCTTATGTTCTTGTTTCAAAATGAAGGATTATATGATGAAACAAAAATACAAGTTTTAAAGCATATTCTATAGGTGTTTTATGGTTTTCGGTCTAAACCTCTAGTTTCAATTGTTCGGGTAGGAGTTTAAAACTCTTTCTGTGGTGGATACTTGTTCCATATTCTCTTATTGCATTTCTATGTTCTATGGTTGGATATCCTTTGTTTTTCTTCCAATTGTACATCGGAAATTCACTATCGATAGCTTCCATAAAATCATCGCGATAGGTTTTAGCCAAAACAGATGCCGCAGCAATACTCAAGTATTTCGCGTCGCCTTTGACAATCGTACTATACGGAATATCTAAGAGAGCTTTGAAGCGATTGCCATCGACAATCAAATATTCAGGTTTCGGATTTAGAAACGAAACTGATTCTTGCATTGCTCTAATCGATGCGTTGAGAATATTGATTTGGTCAATAATTTCTGAACCAAGGTGGATAACTTTAAACGATATTGCGCAATCTTCTATATAGGGCCGCAGGTATTGGCGTTGTTTTAGGCTGAGTTGTTTAGAATCGGTGAGCAGTTCGCTTTTGAAGTTTTCGGGCAAGATAACTGCCGCTGCAGTCACAGGTCCTGCAAGACATCCTCTACCGGCTTCATCAGTTCCGGCTTCTATTTGAAAATCTGAAAATTTTGATAACAACATCTTGCAAATGTAAAAAAATCAGCCTATTCTTCTTCGAAAAAAACAGAATTTTAGATTCTTGTTCTGGCTAAACACCTAATCTTATGGTCTGATTTTTAATACATCATCAAAAAATAATTACCTTTGCTCCTCTCAAAAAAACACAACAAAATGAAACAAGGCAAGCTTATCGTATTTTCAGCTCCTTCAGGCTCAGGAAAAACTACCATCGTAAGACACCTTTTAGCACACCCAGAACTTAATTTGGCTTTCTCAGTTTCTGCTGCTTCTAGAGAACCTAGAGGAAAAGAAGTGGACGGAGAGGATTACTACTTTATGAGTATTGATGAATTTAAAAAAAATATTAAGTCTGATTCGTTTTTAGAGTGGGAAGAGGTTTATAGAGATAATTTTTACGGTACATTAAAAAGTGAAGTCGAACGGCTTTGGGCCTTAGGAAAAAACGTTATTTTTGACATCGATGTGTCGGGAGGATTGCGTATCAAGAGGAAATTCCCTGAAGAAACCCTTGCAATTTTTATTAAACCCCCGAGTATTGACGAACTAAAAATAAGACTAAAGAAACGCTCAACCGAAACCGATGACAAAATCAATATGCGTATCGCCAAGGCATCGGCTGAACTAGCAACGGCTCCTCAATTTGATGTAATTATCAAAAATCACGATTTAGAAACAGCGCAGAGAGAAGCCTACGGATTGGTCAAAGAATTCATAAGCAAATAATAAAACTCAGAACTAATGAACATCGGGCTCTATTTCGGAACTTTTAATCCTATCCATATTGGGCACCTGATTATTGCAAATCACTTGGCGGAATTTTCAGGCTTAGATCAAGTTTGGCTTGTGGTTACGCCACATAACCCACATAAGCAAAAGAGTTCGTTATTGAATGATTATCATAGACTTGAGATGGTTCATTTAGCGACAGAGGATTATCCGAAGCTCAAGCCTTCGAATATTGAGTTTAAGCTCATCCAACCTAATTATACGGTAGACACATTAGCTTACCTCGAAGAAAAATACCCCAATTACAGCTTCTCACTTATTATGGGAGAAGACAACTTGAATACCTTTCATAAGTGGAAAAATTATGAGGTAATTCTCAATAATCACGAGATATATGTTTACCCAAGGGTTGTCGGTGCAAAACCTGAAAATCCACTTGCTATGCACCCTAAAATTCATGTTATTGATGCACCTATTGTCGAGATATCCTCTACTTTTATAAGGGAAAGTATCAAAAAACAAAAAAATATAAGACCTTTACTGTCTGAAAAAGTTTGGGAATATATTGATAAGAATTTATTTTATAAATAAGAATACGAGCTTTCGCGTTCTTGAATTTTATTTTCAAAAAAATGCAACTACTTGTTTATCTATTTGTCTATCCGTTGATATGGTTGATTTCAATACTTCCGTTTAGAGTGCTATATGCTTTTTCTGATTTTGTTTTTATACTAGTCTATCACGTTTTTGGATACCGAAAAAAAGTGGTCAGAGAAAACATCAAATTGGCACTACCCCACTTATCTGACAAAGAACGCCTAGAGATTGAAAAGAATTCATACAAACATTTATGTGATATGTTTCTAGAGATGATTAAAACGCTATCCATCAGTCAAAAGGAAATCGAAAAGCGCTTTAAGTTTGTCAACAAAGAGGTCTATACTGATTTAGAGAAAAAAGGAAAGAGTATTGCGGTGATGGTTTCGCATTATGCAAGCTATGAATGGGTAATTTCTATGAATAGATTTGCTACATTCAAAGCATTTGCCATCTATAAAAAAATCAACAACAAGCATTTTGACAAATTGGTCAGAAACATCAGAGGTAAGTTTGAAGCAGAGCTTATTCACGTCAAAGAAACCATAGAGGTGATCAAGACAAATGAAAAAAACAACTTTAGAGGCACCTATGGTTTTGCTTCTGACCAATCGCCACAGCTGAAAAAACTAACGCATTGGGATAGCTTTATGGGTATTGATATTCCGGTATATACTGGAGCCGAATACCTGTCTAAAAAGTTTGATTTTAATGTGATTTATCTCAACGTTGAGAAAGTAAAAAGAGGCTATTATGAGGCTACTTTCGAGGTGCTCTCTGAGGATGTGAAGAGTATTCCGAATTATCAACTCACCCGAATGTTTTTAGATCGTGTAGAAAAACAAATCAAAGCAGACCCACAATATTATCTTTGGACCCATAAGCGTTGGAAACATATGGGTAAAAAAAATACAGTTTAACTCAAACAACATCATTTTATGCAAAACATACGTCTGAACGAATACAAGGTTTTTCTATATAGAATCTTCTTAGTATATGTTTTTTATACGCTTGCAAGACTGCTTTTTGTGGCTTTTAATTATGATGCGCTTCACATAGATAGTTTTTCACAGCTCATGAAGCTATGTTATTATGGGCTACGATTTGATACTGTAATTATTATTTATATCAATGCGCTTTTCATTATTCTGTCTGTTCTGCCTATAAAGAAATTCACCCAAAAACCATTTCAGAGATTCCTGTTTTACCTCTACTTTATCACCAATGCCATCGGGATGGTTTTCAATTTTATAGACTTTATCTATTACAGATTTCAATTCTCTAGAAGCACAATAGCCATTACAGAAAGTATCGAAAACGAAACCAACAAATCCACCTTGCTATTTAATTTTTTTAAAGATTATTGGTATGTGTTTCTATTGTTTTTTGTTATGCTCTTCGTGTGGATAAAGCTTTATAAACTAGTGAAGATTAAAGAGAAGACCTATACCAATAACAAGGTGTATTATATTTCTTCAATTATTATTTTTATAGCTATTATACCTCTCGCCATTTCTGGAATCAGAGGTGATTTAGACCACAGTACACGACCTATCAATATCGTTGATGCGAGTAATAATGTAGATAACGTAGCACATGCCAATGTGGTTTTAAACACGCCATTTTGTGTGATCAGAACTATCTCAAAAACCAGTTTCAAGAAAGTCGATTTTGTATCTGAAGAAACTATTGAGAAAGAGATAAAGCCCTTCAAACACTACCACCCTGAAGGTACTGAGATGAAAAAGATGAACGTGGTTATCTTTATTATCGAAAGCTATGCTAGAGAATATAACGGCGCGTTTAACACCAAGCTTAATAGCCCGACTTACCAAAGCTATACTCCTTTTACAGACTCACTTGCACAGCATTCGCTGATTTTTGACAACGCCTATACTAACGGATTAAAATCTATTCACGCTATGCCCGCCATCTTGGCAGGTATTCCTTCGTTTAAAGACGCTTATACCTCTTCTCCTTACTCTAATACTGAATCTGAATCATTGATATCAGTACTGAAAGAACAAGGCTATAAAACTACGTTTTTCCACGGTGCTCCAAATGGTTCGATGGGCTTCTTGGGATATAGCAGTATTTTAGGTTTCAACCAATACAAAGGAAAAACAGAATACAACAATGATGATGATTTTGATGGTACTTGGGGAATATGGGACGAACCCTTTTTCAGGTATATGAAAGATGAGTTATCTAAAGATAAAGAGCCGTTTTTCGCAACACTTTTCTCAGTGAGTTCACACGATCCGTTTAAAGTACCCAAAGAATATGAAGGCAAATTCCCTATAGGAAAAGTACCCATTCACCAATGTATTGGTTATACAGACTTCGCACTGAAGAAGTTTTTCCAAGAAGCAGCCAAAGAAGATTGGTTTGAAAATACGCTATTTATAATCACAGGTGACCACTGTAATCAAGTCTATGAACCCGAGTATTTTAAAGCTTTAACGCGTACAGCAGTTCCTATTCTATTCTATATGCCCGGAAATCCCGACCTGAAAGGAATTGACTCTGACTGGGCACAACACATAGATATTTACCCAACTGTTTTGGATATTTTAGGCTATGATAAACCTTTTAGAAGTTGGGGAAGAAGTCTGCTCAACAAAGAAGAAGTCGAGCCGTTTGTGATCAACTACATCAACAATCAATATCAGTTTATGAGTGGCGATTACATCTGTATTTTTGACGGACAAAAACCAACGGGTTATTACCATAAATCTGACACGAACTTCAGCAAGAATTTAATCGCTGAAAACCGACCTGAATTCGTAGCTCTCAGAACTAAATGTGAAGCTTTTATACAAAACTACTTTGATAAAATTGTCGATAGAAATCTAAATAGGTGATAGTTTTTTACTTATCTAAGCTAATTTAACTGCTCCCTCTCCTACTTTATCATCAATAAACTGTTGTTTATGACAATAGATAGCAAGCTTATTTTTAATAAATAAAGAAACTTCTTTTTCATACGTATTCGGATACAACACGTGTACGTTTGCTCCAGCATCTAGGGTAAAACAAACAGGGATTTTGGTTGCATTTCTGTACTCCCAAATGTGATTGATAATCTCAAGGGTATTGGGTTTCATCAGTATAAAATATGGATTAGAAGTCATCATCATACTGTGTAGCGTAAGGGCTTCGCTCTCTACAATAGCAATGAATTTATCTAAATCTCCAGATTTGAAAACCGATAACATATCAGATAAATTCTGATTGGCTTGCGCAAAGCGTTGCTCTGCAAAAGGATGGTTGTGCATCAGGTTGTGCCCAAGGGTACTAGAAACTTGTTTTGTCCCGACATCTACAAGCAAAATTGTATCTCTGAAGTTGGTAAAGTTTGGGTGTAGTTCTTCTGCTAATGGGATTCCGAATAAATCAGAACTTCCCACAACATCTTTATGAACTCCCCAAACCACAGGATTTCCTTTGATACTTCTGCAGGCGCTTCCAGAACCCAATCGGGCTAAGAAAGAGGCTTTCTGATAAAAATACTCATCAGTCATTTCTTTCATACTGCGCTCAATATCCATAAAGCACAAAGAAAGTGCAGCCATAGCGGAAGCTGAAGATGCAATTCCAGAGCTATGCGGAAAAGTATTTTGGCTATCAATTACAAAATGATACGATTTCAAGAACGGAAGGTAGGTATAGATACGACTAAAAAACTGCTGAATCTTCGGGTGAAAATCAGGTTTAGGATTTCCTTCAAACATAAACTCAAACGAAAAAATATCTGAATTTTTCTTTTTAGAAAAAGCAACTTGGGTAATTGTCTTGCAATCTGAAAGCGTAAAACTCACCGATGGATTTGCAGGGATTTGATCTTGCTTTTTGCCCCAGTATTTTACCAATGCAATATTACTCGGTGCTTCCCATTTGACCTTGCCACTTTCTAGTGTAAAATCATAGTCCGTGAGAATAAAATTAGTTCCAGAAATCATAGCTATTTTTTTAGACCAGCAAATATACTGAATTTTAGATTTAGGATTTGGGAATTGGAGTTTCTTGTTGTTTTAGCAGAATAAAAAAAACTTATATAAAAACAGAACACTATTACTTATTTCTATTAAAAACAGCTTAAATAGGCTTGATTTAAAAGACAAACACAAAAAAGACACTTACAAGTATATTCGAGTGCTCAAAATGCTGTTAAATCGCATTAAAATCATTTTTTATAGTTTTTTAGCACGTATATGTGAGACGAAAACTCTTTTGAGAAGACTGCTTTGATATTTGACACTAATCCGATGAAAAAAGCTTTGATAAAATTCATTTTACCGGTTTTGTATTTCTCTGATAACATGCTCACATAAAAACTATCAAAAAGCATCGGGTGGATATTCACGAGTTGCATATCTTTTTCGGCAAAGAGTTTCTCTATTGATTTTTTAGAGAAATGCCAAACGTGTCTCGGCACATCATAAGCTGCCCAAAACTGTTTATAATGTTTAGCATCATAAGATTTGAAATTGGGTACTGCGATAATGATTGTTGCATTAGGTTTAGAAATTCGTCTGAGTTCGGTTAGTTGTTTATCTAAATCTTCTACATGTTCTAAGACGTGCCATAAGGTAACTACATCAAAAGAATTATCAGAGAGTTCTGCCAAGTCTTCTACAAACGGAACGCCTTTCTTCTTTGCTAGCTCTTTAGCTTGAGCATTGGGTTCTATCCCTACAACTTGCCATTTTTGGCTTTTGGCATACGCCAAGAAATCACCTGTTCCTGCACCGATGTCAAGTAAGTTTCCTTTCTTGTTTACATACGAAGCAATGCGTCTTTCTTTACTAGACAAGGTATATTGTTTTACCAAGTGATAAGCTTTCTCAAACAACGAGCGTTTGTTATCTGTATGCGAAATATAGTCCTGACTTTGGTAGTACTTATCTAAGTCTTTTGGGATGGGATTGGTTTTGAATAAATCGTATTCTGGATTATAAATCAACTCGAAATCTTCTCTTGAAACAGAATAATCTTTTACCTTGAAATTCATTTTCTTAAATATTCGTCTTTTAATTTCTTGAGATACTTGGTGGCTATATTATAAAAAAGAGAGTTTTCTTGCAAACAATCATCTCCGTTTTCATCTGTAATTGCAAAGGCTAAAAACTTAGATTGCGTCAAATCTCTGTTTCCTTTTGTCTCTACTACTCTAGATCCGTATTGTGATAAATCTAAATATTTATCGGTTTCTATCTTGTCTAATAACTTTATATAAAAGCGTTCTTTAGCTTCTGTTGTTACCCAAAACTCTCTTACTTGAAACGAAGGTAAATCAAATTTATCTACTAAAAAAAACTCCACCGCAGGCGAAGTTAAATCATTTTCAAATACAAAAACATTAAGTTTCTTGGTTCCGATAGTATTGGAAATCTCAGTGGGTACTATCAAATAATCATCAATGATATATCCTCCTTGAGGAATGCTTCCGCAGTTCAAAAGAAAGAAGAAAGAGCAGAGAAGAAAGAGTTTTTTAAGGTTCATTTATGCTTTAAACAAGAATATCAATAATTAAAAATAGTTGTTTGATATGATACAAACTTAAATAAAAAACTCCGAATAAATTCGGAGTTTTTTATTTAATAGAATATTGTTTTATCATCTGTTTTCAAGCGTTTTTTCTATAGATTTTAAATATTGATTATAAACCTCCTCATTATCTAATAATAGATCTAATAAACAATATTTGTTAGTTGTGTTGTTAGGAAATACATAATCACCGTTCGGAAGATATCCTGCTTTACAAGCATTCGAATTAGAAGGATTCATCATTCTATTAGCACTATCACAATCTCCTACTTGAACATTATCATTAGCTACTAAAGTTTTTTGTCCTGATTCTAAATTTACAAGATATACTCTAACGTTAACAGTATAACAACCCGCATCTCCATCAATAAAATCACTTTCTGTTTCAAACTTAAACGGAATTATTACTCGATTAGATTGTTCTGTATTTGAAGTTGATCTATTTACGGTTTCCTCATGAGCAAATGCCTCTTCCGAACAAGACGATATAGTAAATAATATTACAAACATCATAATAAGTTTCAATAAATTTGCTTTCATAATATATGTTTTTGAAGTTAATACGACTGCAATATATATATATATCTTAATAAAAACAAAAAATATTTAAAGATTAGTGTCTGCTAAAAAATCAATGCCATTCATTTCTCATTTTTTCTGTAATTCTACTGCATCTCCCTCAACCTTATAAATGTCGTAAAAAGAAAAAAATATTTCATTTTCAGGAAAAAATAATAAGCATTGTTACTTGATTGTATATTTTCTTATAACTAGTTTCATAAACCCTAATAAAACCAACACTTTACAGAAGTTGTTTCACGTGAAACATTTTTTGTAAAAAGAGAGAAAAGAAAATAGACTTTTAAAAATTCAAACTAAATCTTTGTTCTATTCTCTTTGTTCTATTCTCTAACGTCCCATATAAATCAAAAGCA
>CAZRCB010000004.1:0-46553 GCA_964598455.1 uncultured Flavobacterium sp. | reverse complement strand
GAAAATTGTGTATAAAATAAAATGCAAAAGCATTTTGATTTTATAAAACAATCAGCGTTGGACGGGCGGCTATTTACACATAATGTCAAATTATAGTTCAAATGCTTCAAGGTTTATTTTTAATGGTATCAGCATTTGGACTATAATTTACATTATGTAAAATAGAATATTTTATATCTAACAAAACCTTTTGTTCTTTACTTCTTATGACTTCACGATATACAATACAAAAAAATTCCCTGAGAACTATCTCAGGGAATTTTTTTGAAAAGGAATTTATCTAAACTAGTTAAATCTATATCTGATTCCCAATGCAATATCCGGTCCAAAACCATCATTCCATTTATCTCCACCGAAATAAAGTTCAGGTCTGATATCAAGTGATAATTGAATCGGAGCTTCGCTAAAGTTATATTCGATACCCAATTGACCCGCTACCAAACCGAATGATCCATTGTTTTTTACTCCTTTGTGATCATAGTTCCAAGCACCGAGTCCAGCACCAACACCTGCATACCAATTGAAACCACCTTCAATATTCCAAACCCATTGGTAGGTTCCGACTAATTTGTAAGAAGATGTATGATTATTATTTCTCCATCCTAGGTCAAGTTCTAGTCTGTTGTTTTCTGAAAAACCTCTTTGGTAAGAGATTTCAGCCCCAAATCCATCGTTACTCCCAAAACGAAGTCCTAAAGAATTTTTAGAAATATCCTGTCCATAAGAACTAAAGGCAAATCCTAAAGCAATTGCCATTGATAAAAATAACTTTTTCATAAAATATGTTTTTGTGTTTCCAATTACCTTTACAAGAGTCAAGCCAAATCCTGTTAATCAGGCAAAATTACTTCTAGGTTTGTCTTGTTAAAATAGGTTCCTTTGCAAAATAAAAGTTTATTTTGAATCTAAAAACCTCGTTTTTAACAGGTTAAGATAAATCTTGCTTCACTCAAAAAAATCTATATTTTCTTCAAAAATAGTTCCCACAACTACCATGTCCGCCCCTGCCCTATATGCATTTTCAATTTGTTCTTGTGTGCGAATTCCACCACCTACAATCAAAGGCGTAGAAACTCCATGACTCACTGTAGCTAATATTTCTTCTGAAACAGCGATTTTCGCACCACTTCCTGCCTCAAGGTAGATTAATTGATGACCTAAATAGACACCTGCTTGAGCCGTATGCAAGATAAGTTCTACTTTATTCTGTGGAATGGGTTGTGTGTTAGATACGCGTGCCACAGCTGTTGGGTTGCCACTTTCAATTAATATATAGGAAGTTGGAATCACTTCTATATCTGTTTTTTTTAAGATTGGCACAGCTTTGATATGTTGTTCTATAAGATATTCTGGGTTTCTACCTGAGAGTAAGCTCAAAAACAAGAGTGCATCAGCCTTGGGTGTAATTTGGGTATAATCCCCAGGAAAAAGTACTACGGGTAATGTAGATTTTTGTTTTAGCTGACGGACTAACGCATCGGTAAGGTTTTCAGCAACACTGCTCCCTCCTACCAAAATATGTGTTGCTTTAGACTGATTAATCTTGTCTATTAAGACATCTAACTCGTCCCAATTGATTTTATCGGGGTCTAGGAGGATAGCAAGTAGTTTTCTACCTTCTGATTTTGCTTTGAGGATGTCTTGAAGAATATTTCCCATGTTATATTAAATACGTCATCGTATAGTTTTCGAATTCTTCAAACCTCGCTTGGTGTTTGTAATGAAAATTTCTGTAGGTTACTAAAGCTTCTATTTCGCCGCTATTGATATTAAAGGGAAGTACGTTTATGTGGTCTTTCAGGCTTAATCCTTTAATGGAATAAAACTTATAGATAGCCTCTTTGATTCCCCAGATGGCTGTGAGTTGTCGGATAGTCTGTATTTCATTCGATTTATCAAAGAAATCATTGTCAAAATCAGTAAACTTGTGTGCGATTCGGATTATCTTTTCACGCTGTTGCTCGAGGTCAATACCTGTATTTCTATCTGAAATTATTATTGCCGAAAAATCAAAAGAATGTGTAATGGATATATGATTGCCATCGGTAAGCATTGGTTTGCCATTCTCGTTATACACCAAATCTAAATCAGTGTAGCCTGCTTGCTCTAAAAGCTTTCTTACGCTCAGAAAACAGCGTTGATGCACCTCAGACTTCATCTGCTCTAACCGATGCAAACAGACGTCTCTGAGAGGTGTTTCCCTGAAAAGCTCTGTGAAACTCTCAGTAACCTTCCAGACTAGTACTTGTGTGGTAGTATCAACTTTGATTGACTTGTATAAGGGCATAAAGGACTAATTTATTCAGGCAAATATAACAATTTTGAACTAAGTAATTGTCCTAGTATATAAGGCATAAAAAACCGCTTTGAGGTTTTAGACTCAAAGCGGTTTCTAGTATATTTCTATTTTTTATTACTTGAAAAGAATTTTGGTTGTGCCGTAATTAGTTTTATCACTGGCAATGTTCATAAACATCAGGCCTGAGCTTCTCAGATTGAGGTTAAAGTCTAATTCGTTTCTTCCTTCTACTAGATTTACGTTAGAAGAATAAATTAGCTTTCCACTAATGTCTCTCAATGTTAGTGTTGCTTCTGTTGCTATGTCGCTATACAATAAGCAATTGAAGTGTCCGTATGTTGGATTTGGATAAGTTACGTACTCGTTTTTCATCGTATTCAATAACTCTTCATAACCTAAAGGTGTTTTTTTGACAAACTTAACATCTGATATACTAAGGTCTAAGTCATTGGTACCAGCTTCTACGGGCAAGAACGTAAAGGTGAGCATCGTCAAGTCATTGGCTATAATTTTTGAATTTGTAGCACTTGATTTAAAGAAACTAAACGGAATATAATAGGTTTGTTCTTCGTTCTTAACGTTTATATTCGCTCTGTATTGGTGTTTCCATTGTTCTACAGAAGATTTTACTAAACCTATCTCTAAAAGACCGCTTCCTTTGGCTTTAAAAGCAATAAAGCTATAATCTGTATAATCATCTGGTAACATGGCTGGTAAAAGCGATTTATATAGCGTTAGATAATCATACTCGCTATGTGCTTGGATGCTTACATTTCTGTTTACAGGTAGTTCATCTTCTTGGTATACTCTATCAAAATCATTATATACTTGGTAATGTTCAATAGTGGTATAGGTAGCGTCATAATCTAACCCCCAATTTCCGTCTGCGTGGTAGAAGGCATCTTGCACTTCTCCGTTGACGTTGACAAGTCCTTCATATTCATAACCATCTCTAATCTCTATGCTAATTGTCTGTTCAGCTTCTGACAAAACTGGGTTGTACCTTAAGGCAAAACCATGAGTTTCGCTATAAATTTCTTCCATCTCAATTTCTATACTCTGTTCCTCTTTAGTACTTTTTAGTTTTAGCACTAAGTCGACACCTTCTCTAGAAATTTTAGCAACATAGGTATTTGGCATCTTCTGAATCTCAGATTGCACCACAGGGTAGAAACCATTCAATTTGTTCAAGATATCTTTGACCAGTTTTCGTGTATGTTCAGGAGATACTGACCAAACCTGCATGTTATATACGCTCTGTGAAGCAGTGTAAATATTCACATACCAATTGGTTTGAAGCGAATAATTAGTATCTGTTTGGTTTTTGCCGATAGCAAAAGAAATAGCATACTCTATAGCTCCGTTTCTTTGTTTGATGGCTTGCATTAAAAAGTCATATCCGTTGATATGTACTCTTTCTAGATTTAATATTTCAGCTCCTTTTAGTCTGTCACAAGATGCTTTAGTATGATTATATACGCGGTCTAGCGTTTTCACACCTAAAATAACTCCTTTAGTTTTTCTGTCAATCGAGAAATCCACACTCAATACTTCGTTGGCCACAGTATAATCTAAAATATCTGTCGGTGAAGTCACGTGTGCTACATCACCTGGGAGGAGTTGCGTTGGGAACATATCAATAAGTCCGGGTTCAGTATGGCCAGAACGTGCAACCGTTTGGTTGGCTTTATAGTTCCTGAAAAGTAGGTTATCTGTTTTGGCAAGTCTAGTTGCAATGCTTTGTAATTTTCTTTGAACGTATCTTTTAGACACTGCATCTCCTAAGCTTTCGCTTTCTAATCCTCCGTCATTTCCGGTAGATACATCTTCTGAGGCAATCACTACGGGAATCATTGTTTCTGATTTACATCCGTTAGTATCTATTCCAACTAACTGAACTTGATAATAACCCGCTTGTGTAAAAGTAAAGTTGGCCACACTCTGATTCGGGAATAAATAACTTCCTTGTTCTGGTAAAACCCAATAATAAGAGTTAAAGCTATTGGCGTTGTTTAAAACCAGTTGTTTGGTTATTGAGCCCGCTCCAGAATTAGCTGTGGTTTGGGTCGCATTGGCCGTTGTAGCTGCATATACAGTTACAGGATTGGTCACCGAATTAGTTCCTGATGCATTGGTAGCTGTAAGGCTTACTTGATAGGTTCCTGAAGTAGCATAGGTCTTTGTCGGAGAGTGGTTTGTGCTTGTAGTGCCATCGCCAAAATCCCAGTGATAGCTAAGATCATCTCCTGTTGAGGTATTTGAGAAGTTGAAAATGTTATTAGCCAAACATTGTGCAGTTGTATTTATAGAGAACCCTGCTGTAGGCGCTACTACTACAGGTGCTGCACAACCAGTAATACTGGGTTTGAAAATTGCATAGTGCATTTCTCCTCCTGAATGAATCAGTGATTTTCCGATTACTTGTCCTTCAATATTTGATTGATTGACGGTTTTGACTATGTCAGCAAAAGGAGCAAATACAGTTCCTTCAACTGTAGAGTTTCCTATAATATTGAGTTGGGTCGTATTATGGAAGTTATAAATAATATATGGGCAATTTTGAAATCCTACACCTGCTTGGTTCTAAACATTCCAATTAAAAGTGCCTGGCGCATCTACATTTATAACCAATACCTTAGCAGCACTTGGTTGATCTTCGTAGGTGAATACCTGAACATTATTCATATCAGCACCACTTAGGTTAAGATAATTCACACCATTTTGGAGTTTTATCTTTACTTGATTCGGAAGCCCAGTGCTGCCGATAGGTTGCATGTTTGGGTTGTATAACTGTACGTTACCCGAACATTGTGCAATGCTTGCAGAACTAGCTCTCATTTCTTGGAAACTTTGAGCAAAATCAATCAAACCACTTTGAAATACGGGATTATTACTTACACTCACGCCTCCTAGTTGATTTCTATTTGCTTGCAATAAAATCATTGGCGATGAGTTGTAATTAGCTGAAGGTGTAATTCTAATAGGTGATGCAGCGTTATTTTGATCTAAATACCAAACATTTGAGCCAGTCGGGTTACCAATTTTCACATAGGCATTTTGATTCACTTTTAATGAATTCCCCGATTGATAGATAACCTTACCGCCTACAAGCAAACCTATTTTCACTCCACCTACCATAAAATCACCACCACTGTGAGCAGAGACTTGATAGTTTCCTGCAACCGTCAAGTTGCCTCCACAGGCAACTGGCCCTTCAGATTCGTTTGTAGCTAGCTTTAGGTCATTTTCTACAAAAACATTATAATTCTTTGCAGGCAATGTTGGGCTTTGTCCAAATGCTAGGTATCCTACTAAAATGATTAAGCAGACAATTGCTTTGTTGTAAACTCTTCTCATAATTTTCTTTTATTTACAAATATACGAATGAATCTCAATCATAAATATAAATATAAGGCAGTCTTGGCTTGTTACAATAGCATTTCATTGCGAATAAAACAGCAATCCCATTAACCATCGACCTTCCCAAGGTTTATTAACGCCTATATTATAAATATAATGCTTGTCAGATATATATAAAACAGATATAGGAAACCTTAAAAACAGTCAGGGATTCAAGGTGAAGACTAGTTTTAAGTTGTTTATAAGTTATTTTATATCAACTCATAGAATTGTTCTAGCACATTGAACAGTCAACTAAAAAATCATTCTAGATTCTCATCAGGATTCGTTATATTTGCATTCCTTGTTTTTTAAAAGCCTACATAATGAAATTTGCACTAATCAAAGAACGAAAATCACCACCTGATAGAAGGGTAGTATTTTCTCCCGAAGAAGCCCTAAGTATTATCCAAGATTTCCCAGAAGCTCAAATAATAGTAGAATCATCAGATATAAGAGTCTTTTCTGACCAAGAATATCTTGACCGAGGGATTGAAGTATCTGAGGATGTTTCTGATTGTGATGTGTTTCTAGGCGTAAAAGAAGTGCCTGTTTCTGCTTTGATCCCTAACAAGAAATATTTTTTCTTTTCGCATACGATCAAACACCAGCCTTATAATAGAGCTTTACTACAAGCCATATTAGCAAAAAACATCGAGTTATACGACCACGAAACCATCGTAGATGCCAATAACAAACGCCTTATCGGATTTGGATATTATGCTGGCGTTGTGGGTGCTTATAATACGTTTAGAGCTTTCGGACTCAAGTTTGAATTGTTTAATTTGCCAAAGGCAGAGACACTTACTGACCAAAAAGCACTAATAGATGCCATAAAAAGACACGAACTGCCTCCTATTAAAATTATTCTTACAGGTGAAACCGGAAAGGTCGCCAAAGGAGCCAAAGACATACTTGACGGTGCAAAAATAAAACAAGTCTCGGTACAGGATTTTCTTTCGAAAAAATACGACAGACCTGTATACACTCAAATTGGTGTATTGGACTACAACAAACGCATTGATGGCAAAGACTTTGACAAACAAAACTTCTATAATCACCCAACTGAGTTTGAATCTGATTTCGAAAGATTCACCAAAGTAGCTGATGTACTAATTACAGGACATTACTATAAAGAAGAATCTCCGATAATTTTATCCAGAGAGATGCTTCGATCTAAATACAATAAAATCAAAGTTGTAGGAGATATTTCGTGTGATATTGATGGACCAATTGCCTGTGCCTTAAGAGCCTCCACAATTGCTGAGCCAATTTATGGCTACAACCCGTTAGAACATCGCGAAGTGCATTACTCCCACCCTGCGGCAATAACGGTTATGGCTGTTGATAACTTACCTTGTGAACTCCCTAAAGACGCGAGTGAAGGTTTTGGTCAAATGTTTATCGATAAGGTAATCCCTGCTTTTTATAACGGAGATAAAGATGGGATATTAGCGAGAGCCAAAATCACTGAAAACGGAAAATTGACTCCAAAATTCACATATTTACAGGATTATGTAGATAATTTATAGACTTTGTCTAAAGTTCTGTTAATTTCACCAAGCCTCAACACAATCTTTTTTACCTTTGATTGAAACTACTAAAAATGACTTTATTGAGAATTTATATTATTGGAGTTTTCCTATTGGTTACTTCATGTAAGGAAGATGAAGTTTCAGTCATAAATAATGTAAATGCTACTGCCATTGAGATATTTGAGAATGATGGTGTTGTGATTCCGTATTATGATTTTGAAGAATTTGAGAAGTTTCTGCACATTGAAAATGATCAGGTTTATATCATTAACTTTTGGGCTACTTGGTGTCAGCCCTGTGTAGAAGAGCTTCCGCATTTTGAGTCAATCAACACTACATATAAGCACAAAGGCGTTAATGTAGTATTAGTTTCCTTCGACAAACCTTCTGAAGTAGATAGCAAACTCATTCCTTATTTAACCAAACACGATATCCGCTCAGAGGTAGTAATGTTGAGCGATGCCAATATTAAGTCTTGGAAAGATAGAGTTGATCCGCATTGGGCAAGGTCTATCCCGATTACAATTATTTATAATAAAGATAAGCGAAGATTTTACGAAAGAACTTTTAGCCTTGATGAATTAAAACATGAGGTGGAGAAATTCCTAAAGAAATAATCTACAAAACACTAGAATAAAAAACGGAACGCAGATAAGATCTCGTCCCGTTTTTTTTTATTAAGCTAATTTGTTAACTACTCTAAGTATTATTTATTTCCTTTTTGGTAATCGGCTATAAACTGAGCGAGTCCGGTGTCCGTAAGTGGGTGTTTAATCAGTCCTAAGATAGCAGAAAGAGGTCCTGTCATTACATCTGCTCCGATTTTAGCACAGTTCACAATATGCATCGTATGACGCACAGAAGCGGCTAAAATTTGTGTATCATAGTCGTAATTGTCATAAATCTCTCTAATTTCAGCCACTAGGTTTAGACCATCTGTAGATACGTCATCTAAGCGTCCGATAAAAGGCGAAACGTATGTAGCTCCAGCTTTTGCAGCAAGTAAGGCCTGACCAGCTGAGAATACCAAAGTAACGTTGGTTTTGATTCCTCTGTCAGAAAAATATTTACAAGCTTTAATTCCCTCTTGTGTCATTGGAAGTTTTACTACGATTTGCTCGTGTAAGTCTGCTAGCTCCTCTCCTTCTTTAATCATTCCGTCATAATCAACAGCATTTACCTCTGCACTGACATCTCCATCGACTATGTTGCAAATATCAACATAGTGTTTTAGGATATTATTTTTGCCCGTAATTCCTTCTTTTGCCATAAGTGAAGGGTTAGTCGTAACTCCGTCAAGTACGCCTAGGTCTTGAGCTTCTTTGATTTGTGCCAGATTGGCTGTGTCAATAAAAAATTTCATTGTAAAAAAGATTTTATAAATTTATAAAGTTGTGTTGTATGAGTCACAAAGATAGTTCTTTTTTGGATTTTCATCGGTATAAAAAGTCTTATTCTACCCGCATGGATTTTAGTTGAATTCTGTAATTCTCTAGAATCTTTATTTTCGAAATAAATCCATAGTATTTTCCGTCTTTGATAATAGGCAGGTGTTCTTTGCCAGATTGCTCTAGCTTCTGAAGCATTATATAGACTGAGTTTTCGTAGTATATCAAAGTATGTGCATCTTGCATAACTTCGCTAATCTTTGAGTGTTTTACCTTAAATGGACTAAACACAATATTCCTAACCAAACTAAAATCTAAAACGCCTACGACCTTATGATTTTGGTCAACTACAGCAAAGTTTCTTTGATCAGAATTAGTGACAATTTCGATGAGTTTATCCAAACCATCATCTGGTGATAGCGTCTTATAATCAGTAAGCAATACTTCGTCTACAGTAATACTCGAGAGGATATTTCGGTCTTTATTACTGGTAAATACATCTCCTTTTTTGGCTAATTTTCTCACATCCATTGAATATAACTCATAGTTCTTTGAGACAGCGAAACTAATAGAAGACACTACCAACAACGGAATCATCAGTGAATAGCCACCTGTAATCTCTCCAATCAAGAAAATAGCAGTGAGTGGTGCGTGGAACAAAGCACTGAAAACACCTGCCATCCCAACAAGCGTAAAACTCACTACCGGAACTTTGAACCAATTAGTCAGATTAACTAGATTCGAAAACAGAAAGCCTAGATAAGACCCTACAAAAATTGAAGGGGCGAAATTTCCTCCGTTTCCACCACTATTGAGCGTGAGTCCTACGGCAAAAACCTTTAGGAATGAAGCTAAGCCAACAAAGACAAGTAATGCCCAGGTTTCGTTCTTGACGCTAGAAAAAATCGTCCCATCAAGCAATTGTCCTGGATTATCTCCTGAAAGTATTTTAATGCTCTCATATCCTTGTCCAAAAAGTGAAGGAACAATGAATATGAGCAGAGCTAAAATTGAAGCTCCATAAAGCGCTTTTTTATAGGGATTCTTTATTTTTAATTTTGTAAAATGTTCTGTTATTCTTTGGAAATACCTCGAATAATATACTGAAAACCAGCCTGTAATCAAGCCTAAAATAATATAAAACCAAATATCACTGAATTCAAAGAGTTGTTTTTCATAAAATTGAATTACTATACCATCACCCAGAAAAATGGTCGAAATAATCGCTCCTGTTGCTGCTGAAATCATAATTGGGATGAAGGCAGTGATACTCACATCTACCAAAATTACCTCGATAGCAAACAAGACGCCCGCAATAGGTGCATTAAAAGCAGTTGAGGTAGCCGCTGCAACACCACAGGCCAAAAGGAGTGTGCGCTCTTTATAATTCATCTTAAAATGCTGTGCGAAAGTTGAACCAAATGTTGCGCCTGTCACTGCTACAGGAGACTCCACTCCTGCACTTCCCCCGAAACCAACCGTAAGAGAGTTAGTGATGATCTGGGCAAATATCTGTCTTTTAGGGAGTATACTCTTTTTCCGCGCCACAGAATGCATTATCTGAGACAAACCCTTCTCGAGATGACCTCCTAAGAATCTTTGGGTAATAAAGATGGTAAGCATAATACCAATAATCGGAAGAATACTGTTACTATAAGGCAATTCTAGGATTCGATCTAGATAATTCGCAAAAACAAAAACCCAATAGGCAAAGGTTTTAAGTAAGACAACCGCCATTCCTGAAAACAAACCTACAATAACACTTGAAAGTAATAAGAATTGCCTTGGCGTGGTAATTAATTTAATCCACACCAACATATAAATGACAACCTTCTCTATTTTCCGAAATGTTTTTATCATATGTTGCAAATGTAAAACTTAATTTAGCATCTAAAAACTTGGATACTAGAACTTATAGCCTCTCAAAAAGGTTTTTATACAACAACTAAGCAGGTATTTATGCAACGTACTGATGGCCTTAAATACAAAATTGAGCTTTGTGAAACTTATTGTTAGAACTTACTCCTATACCACAGCTTTTGCCACTCCCTCTTAAGGATAAGAAATGTAACTGCTTCTGTCAAATCAACCAAATCCGATAAGTTGAGTTTACGTATATCATCTTCTGAAACATCAACTATATAAAGCAGGTTCAAATACTCTGAAAACTTGTTTTGGATTAAATCATAAACCTTGTCGAACACTATATTCTTCAATTCAATAGGATCTATATTTACTTGCAAATCAATTGATTGATTAGCTAACCTAAAGTCTTTGTTTAGTTGTTCAATCAACTTATGATAGAGCGCTTGGCTTTGTGCTGTCGATAAAAGGGAATCTGTATTTTGAGGAAAATGCATCATACAACCATCTCAGACAATTCGATTCATAAGTGTCTCCCCAAAGTCTTTTAGTTGAGCTTTGCGTTCCAAAGAGATATCCATATGGTCTAAAACAGCAAAGGCTTTCTGGGTATATTCAGCGATTGCCAATTTAGTTTTTTGGTCTGATTTAGTACTCACGAATATATCCTTGATTAGCTTTATTTTTTCTTGTTCATCTCTAGGGCTTACGGAGTATAAGTGCAATAGCTGTTCTTTTTCTTGTTCAGTTCCTTCTGAAATTGCCTTTAGATATAGAAATGTTTTTTTATTCTCGATGATATCTCCTCCTACTTGTTTACCGAAAGTTTCAGGATTACCAAAAGCATCTAAGTAATCGTCTTGTAGTTGGAAAGCAATGCCTAGATTCACTCCGAATTGATAAATATCCGATTTGTTTTTATCAGATGTTTGGGCTACAATTCCACCCATTTGAAGTGCAGCACCCACTAGTACAGCAGTTTTATATTCAATCATCTTTAAGTATTGCTCAATGCTCACATCATCTCTGGTTTCGAAATCGATATCCCATTGCTGACCTTCACATACCTCTAAAGCGGTCTTACTGAATAGTTTAGCTAATTCCGAAAAAACTATGGGGTCATATTTCTCAAAATATTGATAAGCCAAAATAAGCATGGCATCTCCAGAGAGGATTCCGGTATTTAGATCCCATTTTTCGTGAACGGTTTGTTTGCCTCTTCTAAGGGGCGCTTTGTCCATTATATCATCGTGAATAAGCGAGAAATTATGAAATACCTCAACTGCCATAGCGGCCGGAAGTGCTTTGTTTATATCGGCTTCAAATATGTCACAAGCCATAAGCGTGAGCACCGGACGGATGCGCTTCCCACCAAGTGATAAAATATATCTAATTGGCTCGTACAGTGACTCTGGGTCCTTACCTATTTTTTGTTGATTCAAATAATTGATGAAGTATGTGGTGTAATCCATAACTATATCTTCTGGTGTTTTGTTTAGTATTTTTTAATGGAGCATTTTCTAAAACTCAAATTCTAGTCCGTCATCTGCTAAATGCACATTCTCAAAAATAGTTTGCGCTTCTTTTTTAAAATCTTCAGTTGAAGGATATCGTGTAGAGAAATGACCTAAAATAAGGTTTTTCACATTTGCCTTGAGTGCAATTCTTGCCGCTTCTTTGGCAGTGGAGTGCATAGTTCGTTCAGTAAATCTAGATTCTTGTTCTAAGAAAGTACTTTCGTGGTATAGCACATCCACGTTTTTTATAATTGGGATAATATCTTCTTTATAAATCGTATCAGAGCAATAAGCATAGCTCTTCGAAGGCTCTGGATCAAAGCTAAGTTCAGCATTTCTGACAAATTCGCCTGTATCTAAAAGCACATCTTTGCCGTTTTTGATGTTTTGATAATAGCATTTATCCACATTATAATGGTTTATTTTATCGATATTGAGTTTTCGCTCGTGTGGTTTTTCTTCAAATAAATAACCATTGGTATAAACCCTATGTTTAAGCGGAATCGTTCTGACTGTTACTTTATCATCTTCATAAATAAGCTCACTTTCATCGGATTCCAACTCGTGAAAATAGAGGTTATATTCTGTATATGAGCCTGTAATTCTGAGCTGTGTAACTATAAGTTCTTTGATGCCTTTTGGTCCGTAAATATGTAAATCCGTTTCCCTGCCAAGCATCGCAAAAGTAGTAACCACACCAATCAGTCCGAAGCAATGGTCGCCGTGAAGGTGAGAGATAAAAATATGGTTGATTTTTGAGAATTTGATTTTATTTTTGCGGAGTTGTACTTGTGTGCCCTCTCCACAATCAATCAAAAAAAGCTGATTGCTGATTTCCAATACCTGAGACGAAGGATTTTTTAGCGATCGTGGTGTAGCGGCATAACAGCCTAAAATGGTTACTTTCATAGACTAAAACCCTAAATCTCTTTCTATTTCTTCTAACTCAATAATATCGTGTGCTTCTTGTAACGTAGGTACTAACATCACCTTATCTGTAGCTTCATTAAAATCAAAACTTTCGTTCATTACCATCACAAATGATTTTCCGTTTTTTTTGTGTTTTGTAGATATATCTACAAACAAAAGTACGTCAGTAGCCGTAACATCTGCTTTTTTAGACAGATCTAAAATCAAATTTTGAGGTGCAAAGGATGTGTATTGCGTTGTGATTTTTTCTAGAAAGGTAGCAATATCCTCTTGGCTATCTTTGATAATAGTAATGTTTCCTTCCGTTTTAACCTTCATAACATCGAATAAAAAATATTGTGGGTAAAAATACAAAAATCAAATGAAAGTCTATAGAAATAAACCTAGCGAATCGTATGTACTTTGATTTTAAAGAAAATGTCAACTTGTAGTGGTATATAAAAATGTCAAAATGTCATACTTTATGCTTTGGTACTGCTTTTGAATTGTGAGTGGCGTAATTAAATGTTTTAATTTTAAATTTTCAAAAAGATATGGCAACAGGAAAAATTAATGTATCGGTAGAGAATATCTTCCCACTTATTAAAAAGTTTCTTTATAGTGATCACGAAATTTTTCTTCGTGAACTAGTCTCCAATGCTACGGATGCAACACTTAAACTCAAACACTTGACCAGTATTGGTGAGGCAAAAGTAGAATACGGAAATCCGAGAATCGAAGTTAAAATCGATAAAGAAGGGAAAAAGCTTCATATCATTGACCAAGGAATTGGGATGACCATGGAGGAAGTTGAGAAATACATCAACCAACTTGCCTTCTCAGGAGCTGAAGAATTCTTAAATCAATATAAAGATTCAGCTAAAGACACGGGAATCATCGGACACTTCGGGCTTGGGTTCTATTCTGCTTTTATGGTGGCTGAGAAAGTAGAAATCATCACCAAATCTTATAAAGATGAGCCTGCAGCACATTGGACTTGTGACGGTTCGCCAGAATTTACCCTAGAAGCACATTCAAAAACCGATAGAGGAACAGAGATTATCCTTCATATCGCTGATGATTCAACCGAATTCTTAGAAGAGAACAGAATTGGAGAATTGCTGTCAAAATACAATAATTTTATGCCTATTCCGATTAAATTCGGAACCAGACAAGAAGCGCTTCCGAAACCTGAAGATGCTCCAGAAGACTATAAAACGCAGTACAAAGAGGTTGATAACATCATCAACAACCCTAACCCGGCTTGGACAAAACAACCTTCTGAACTGAGTGATGAAGACTATAAGGAATTCTACAGAGAGCTGTATCCGATGCAGTTTGAAGAGCCACTTTTCAACATTCACCTAAATGTAGATTATCCGTTTAACTTGACTGGTATCTTGTATTTCCCGAAACTTACGCCAGATTTACAGATTCAGAAAGATAGAATTCAACTCTACCAAAATCAAGTGTATGTAACGGATAACGTGGAGGGAATCGTGCCTGAGTTCTTGACTATGCTCAAAGGAGTGATTGATTCGCCAGATATTCCGCTGAACGTATCACGCTCTTATTTGCAAGCAGACGGAAATGTCAAAAAGATTTCGAATTATATCACCAGAAAAGTTAGTGATAAATTAAAGTCATTATTCAACGAAAACAGAGAAGATTTCGAGAAAAAATGGAATGATATCAAAATCGTTATCGAATACGGAATGCTCTCTGAACCGAAGTTCTACGAAAAAGCTTCTGAGTTTGTACTTTATCCAACTGTAGATGGCAAATTCTATACTTTTGGAGAATTAAAAGAGAAACTAGCGGCTAACCAAACCGATAAAGACGGAAATTTAGTCTTGCTTTACGCTTCCGACAAAGATGCGCAACACAGTTATATTGCTGCTGCTAAAGAAAAAGATTACGAAGTATTGTTATTAGATTCTCCGATTATCGCTCACCTGATTCAGAAGTTAGAAGCAGATAACGAGAAGTTGACTTTCGCACGTGTGGATGCTGATTTTATCGATAATCTGATCAAAAAAGAGCAAGAACAAATCTCAAAATTATCAGACGACGAAAAAACACAACTAAAAACCTCAATCGAAACAGTTGTTCCAAAGGAAAAGTACACAATTCAAGTAGAATCACTTGACAGCAATGCCGCTCCGTTTATCATCACGCAATCCGAGTTTATGAGAAGAATGAAAGAAATGAGCCGTTCTGGAGGTGGCGGAATGTTCGGAATGGGCAATTTCCCTGAGATGTATAACCTTGTGGTGAATGCCAACTCTGAATTGGCATCGAGACTTCTGACAGAGAAAGATACAGCTATCCAACAAAAATTAATCAACCAAGCACTTGACCTAGCTAAAATCTCTCAAGGATTGCTCAAAGGTGAAGAACTGACGAACTTCGTTAAGAGAAGTTTTGAGATGATTAAATAAGGAACTATTTACATAAATAGCCCCATAACAACAAAGCCGATTCAGTACTGAATCGGCTTTGTTTATAGCTGTAAATTTGAAAGTCTTACTTCTTGATTCCCTCTAAATCTAATAGGAATGCATATTCTTTGGCCACTTCTTTCAGTGCTTCAAACCTTCCTGAAGCTCCACCGTGTCCGGCATCCATATTGGTATCTAAATACAATACGTTGTCATCAGTTTTTAAAGCCCTTAGTTTGGCAACCCATTTTGCTGGCTCCCAATACTGTACTTGTGAATCGTGGAAGCCTGTAGAGACATACATATTCGGGTAAGCCTGAGCTTTGACATTGTCATACGGAGAATACGAAAGGATGTAGTCATAATATTCTTTGTCATTCGGATTTCCCCATTCGTCATATTCTCCAGTGGTTAACGGAATAGTATCATCCATCATCGTAGAAACCACGTCTACAAAAGGAACTTGCGCTACCACTCCGTTGTAGAGCTCAGGAGCCATATTTACGATTACACCCATAAGTAGTCCTCCGGCTGAACCTCCCATAGCATATAGATGCTTGCTTGAAGTATATTTCTCTGCGATCAGATATTTTGAACAGTCGATAAAGTCAGTAAACGTATTCTTTTTCTTTAGTAATTTTCCGTCTTCATACCAAGGTCTTCCCAACTCCTCACCTCCTCTGATGTGTGCGATAGCATAGACAAAACCTCTGTCTAGCAAACTGAGTCTAGTAGAAGAAAAATAAGGATCCATCGAAGCTCCATAAGAACCGTAGGCATATAAAAGTAACGGGTTTGATCCGTCTTTCTTAATTCCCTTTTTATATACCATAGAGATAGGTACTAATGTTCCGTCAGTGGCTTTTGCCCAAACGCGCTCTTCTACGTAATTTTCTTTGTTGAATTTGCCGCCCAACACCTCTTGCTCCTTCAGAACTTTCTTGGCTTTGGTCTTCATGTCAAACTCGATAATTGACGCAGGCGTTTTCATCGATTGGTAGCCATATCTAAGTTTATCAGTATTAAAATCAACGTTAGTTGTAGTATAGGCTGTATAGGTATCACTCTCGAACGGCAAGAAATACTCCTCTCCTTCCCAAGCTTTGATACGAATAAGATTCAATCCTTTTTTATTGTCCCTTTCGCTGATTACCAAGAAGTTTTTAAACAAATCAATTCCTTCTAACAGTACATCCTCTCTGTGCGGAATGAGTTCTTTCCAGTTTTCTTTGGTTGTAGCATTGGCAGGAGTAGTCATTAACTTGAAGTTAGTTGCTTTGTCCTTATTGGTTACGATATAGAATTTTCCGTCATAATAATCGATACTGTACTCTAAGCCTCTTGTTCTAGGTTGAAATACTTTGAATTTTCCGTCTGGCGTATTGGCATCTAGAATTTGGTATTCTGAAGTCAAAGTACTTGAAGATCCTATAATCAAATAATTTTTAGAAACCTCTGTATATATATATGTATTAAAAGTATCGTCTTTCTCGTGGAAAATCAATACGTCTTCTTTTTGAGAAGTACCTAGTTTATGCTTGTAGATTTTATCTGAGCGAAGTGTATTGGCATCTTTAGCGGTATAAAATAGGGTTTTGTTGTCATTTGCCCATGCTGTTCCACCTGTAACGCCCTCTATCTTGTCTGACAGAATTTCTCCTGTTTCTAAGTTTTTGATCTGAACAGTATAGATTCTCCTACTTACGTTATCAACTGCAAACGCCGCGTATTTGTTGTCTGGACTTACGTTTACTCCACCAAGCTGGAAGTAACTCTGACCTTCTGCCATCAGATTACAATCAAAAAGGATTTCCTCAGGAGCATCCATACTTCCTTTTTTACGGGTATAGATGGGGTAGTCTTTTCCTGTTTCGTATCGAGAGATATACCAATAGTTATTATAGAAATAAGGTACAGAAGAATCATCTTCTTTGATGCGAGATTTCATTTCTGTAAAAAGATCTGTTTGGAGTTCTTTAGTATGAGCTGTCATTTTCTGATAATAGTCGTTTTCTGCATTTAGATAATCAACCACATCTTGATCTTCTCTTTGGTTCATCCAAAAATAATTGTCAACACGCTTGTTCCCGTGTTCTTCTAATACCGTAGGCACTACTTTGGCTACGGGCGGCTTAATTTCGTTTGTCATAGTTCCTTCTTCTTTTTTGCAAGAGGCCACAAAAATAAGACAAAGACAGCTCAAAAGACTTGTTTTTTTGTTCATAATTTTGACTATTGATTAGATGTTCAATAGCATTAGACTACAAAAAGCTGTTTTTGTTACTAGTAGCCTGTTTAAACTTGGCATTAAAAGAAAATTAAATTTCAAAATCTATATTAGACTTCAAATTTATAGCCTACGCCTTTGATGGTCTTCAGTAGCTCCTCTCCTATTTTTTCTCTGAGTTTTCTGATGTGCACATCGATGGTTCTGCCTCCAACAACAACATCATTACCCCAAACTTTTCTGAGGATTTCTTCTCTTTCAAAGACTTTTCCTGGCTTTGAAGCCAATAAGTAAAGTAGCTCAAATTCCTTTTTAGGCAAAGTGATTTCCTCACCGTCTTTGAAAATTATATATTGCTCTCTGTTTATTTCCATACCTGCAATACTGATCACTTCCTGCTGCTTATCTTCTTTCAGTCGCCTGAGTAAAGCCTTGACTTTGCTTGTCAATACTTTGGGTTTGATAGGCTTTGTAATATAGTCATCCGCACCTACTTCAAAACCTGCTAGTTGTGAATAGTCTTCTGCTCTAGCCGTGAGAAAGGTGATAATCACATCCCTGAGTTCGGGTGTTTTTCTGATGACTTCACAAGCTTCTATTCCGTCCATCTCTGGCATCATTACATCCATTATAATAAGATGCGGGCGTTCTTTAATTGCTTTTTTGACAGCTTGTTTTCCGTTTTGAGCAGTAATTATTTTATAGCCTTCTTGCATCAAATTATACCTTACTATCTCTAAAATATCTGGTTCGTCATCTACTAATAATATTTTAATGTCTTTTTTCTTCATAGTATAATGTAATGATTTAATGTTATTTGAGCGTAAAGTTAAACATATATATAGTTATCTCAGGTTGTTTACACAAATTTAATACTGGGGTTTCTTATGTTTAACCTTGATTTATGCACAACTTCGTTTGTATATAAAATATCGCCAAAAAATCATTTTTTTGCCTTACATTAGCAGTCTTAAACACAACTTATGATTCTTATTGCCGATAGCGGTTCTACAAAAGCCGATTTTATAGCTTTAGACAATAACGGAGAACATATTTTCTCGACCGAAACCCTTGGTCTGAATCCAGAAGTACTTACAAAAGAGGATGTTATCGCTAGGCTTAACGAGCGATTTGATATTTCTCAGAATAAAAACAGGGTCGAAAAACTTTTTTTCTATGGTGCTGGATGTGGTACAGATAGAATGAAAAAACAGCTTACTAAAATCTTTCAAACCTATTTTAGCAATGCAAGCATTGAGGTTTACGAAGATACCTATGCCGCTGCCTATGCAACGAATCCTACCAAACAAAAAGCTATTATTTGTATTTTAGGTACAGGTTCTAATTGTAGTTATTTTGATGGAGAAAGACTCATCCAAAAAGTGCAATCCCTTGGTTATATTGCTATGGACGATGCCTCTGGAAATCACCTCGGTAAAGAACTCATAAGGCAGTATTACTTTAACAAGATGCCGAAAATTCTGGCTAAAAAATTTGAGCAAGAATACGCCCTCGACGCAGATACAATTAAAGAAAACTTATACAAGAAACCCAACCCAAATGCCTATTTGGCTTCTTTTGCAAAGTTTCTGATTGTTCATAAAAATGAGGCTATTTGTCAAAAGATAATCTTTGACGAACTAGAGCTTTTTGTGACCAATTATATCAAACAGTTTGAAGATTATAAAGAAGTTCCGGTGCATTTTATCGGTTCTATTGCTTTTTATCTGAAAGATGAACTACAATTGGTATTAGACAAACACAACATAAAACTAGGTAATGTACTCCGACGTCCGATGGATGGCTTAGTAAAATACCATCAAGCAAATTTTTAAGCAAAACACAAATACTAACTACAGCAATACAATGAACTACTTTTCTTCTGATTTTAAATTAGGTATTTTAGGAGGAGGACAACTCGGAAAGATGATGCTCTTTGATACCAGAAAATTTGACATTCAAACCTTTGTCTTAGATCCATCGCCTGATGCGCCTTGCAAAATTGCTTGCGACACTTTTATACAAGGGAGTTTACTCGATTTTGATACTGTTTATAACTTTGGAAAACAGGTTGATGTATTGACCTTTGAAATTGAATTGGTAAACGTAGATGCACTTGAAAAATTAGAACAAGAAGGTATTAAGGTCTTTCCGTCTTCAAAAACCTTGAGAATCATACAAAACAAAGGAAAACAAAAACAATTCTATAAAGACAATGAAATTCCCACTTCTGACTTTGAGCTTTTTGCAAACCTCGAGAGTTTAAAACAAGAAATGCTAGATGCTAAAACTCAAGTACCGTTTGTATGGAAATCAACAGAATTCGGTTATGACGGCAATGGCGTAAAAGTCATCCGAAAAATTGAGGATTTAGAAGGATTGCCTGTAGGGGAATGTATAGCAGAGGATTTGGTCAACTTCAAAAATGAATTAGCCGTTATCGTCGCTAGAAATCCCAATAGAGAAATCAAGACTTATCCGGTGGTTGAAATGGAATTTCACCCAGAAGCCAATCAAGTAGAATATGTGATTTGTCCCGCAAGAATTGAGGAGGCTGTCGCAGCAAAAGCGCGAGCATTAGCACTTGAGGTTTCAGAGAAGTTTCAGCATGTTGGACTTTTGGCCGTTGAGATGTTCCAAACGCACGACGACGAAATCCTAATCAACGAAGTAGCTCCGAGACCTCACAACTCAGGACATTATAGTATAGAGGCGAGTTATACCTCACAATTCGAACAGCATTTAAGAGCAATTCTGAATCTTCCGCTGGGGAATACAGACAGCAAAGTTGCAGCTGTGATGGTGAATTTGGTTGGTGCAGAAGGATATTCAGGAAATGTAGTCTATAAAAACATAGAACAAATCTTAGCGCTTGATGGCGTGACACCACATATTTACGGAAAAAAACAAACCCGTCCGTTCAGGAAAATGGGACATGTGACCATCGTTGATAGCAGTCTTGTGAGTGCTAGAGTCACAGCAGAAAAAGTAAAACAGACGATCGAAGTTATTAGCAACTAATTTATAACACACAAGATTATGAAAGTAGCCATAGTTATGGGAAGCAAGAGCGACTTGCCCATTATGCAAGAAGCCATCGATATCCTCAAAGATTTTCATATTGAAACAGAAGTTGATATCGTATCAGCTCACAGAACGCCGGAGAAACTGTTTGATTTTGCAACCAATGCACACAAAAGAGGTATCAATGTGATTATTGCCGGAGCTGGAGGAGCAGCGCATTTGCCTGGAATGATTGCCTCTATGAGTCCGCTCCCAGTGATTGGCGTACCTGTGAAATCCAGCAACTCGATTGATGGCTGGGATTCTGTCTTGTCAATTTTGCAAATGCCAGGTGGAGTTCCGGTAGCTACAGTAGCGCTAAACGGAGCCAAAAATGCAGGAATTCTGGCAGCTCAGATCCTAGGAAGCCAAAACCTAGAAATACAACAACGCGTGGAGTACTACAAAGAAGTGCTTCGAGATATCGTGCTCAAGGCAGCAGATGAACTCAAAAAATAGTTTCTGTATAGATGGCGTAAGTAGGTCTAAAAGAGGCTTTAAAACATAATTTTCAAGATTAAATAATTGTTATTTCTTAATAAAAAGATTTTTTGTAATATATTTTTTTGTACTTTTGTAATAAATATTAAAACTAACAATTATGAGAAAAATTTACACTATGGCAATTGCCCTTATCGGAGCTTTTGCAATTGCACAAACACCTCTTAACACCAACGGAAGTTTAGAAAACTGGACTGACGGAAGCACCGAGCCTGATGGATGGTTTATTACTAATGCTAACCTATCTTCTGGAGCTGTTGCTAAAGTTGAGGGTGATGCACAAGATGGCAATATTTCTGTAAAGTTAAATTCGCCTGCTTCAAGTAACACACAAGCTGGTTTAGCTGATATTTCTGTTACAGGTGGTCAAGAGTATACTGTTTCTTTTTGGGTTAAAAACACTAATGCAAGTGTTGATAATAAATTTAGATTTTGGGGGCAATGGAGAGATGCAAGTGGCGCTTTAACTGTTTCTGACGACCCTTTCCAACCAAGTACTTACATTACCGAATCTTTTGCTACTTGGACTAAAATAACTATTACTTCTACTGCACCTGCTAATGCAACGCTAATCAGAGCTTCTTTCAGAAACTATAGCAACGGAAACGAAATCTTAATTGACAACGTAGTATTCTACCAAGGTTCAGCTTCTGTTAAAGACAATAACATTGCTGGTCTTTCGGTTTATCCAAACCCAGTAGCTGACGGAATACTTTACGTAAACTCTAATAGCTCAGTTGAGAAATCAGTAGCTATTTTTGATATCTTAGGCAAACAAGTCCTAAACACTACAACATCAAACGGTGCTGTAAACGTTGCTGACTTAAACGCTGGAGTTTATATCGTTAAAGTAACTGAAGAAGGAAAAACTGCAACTAGAAAATTAGTTGTAAAGTAATACTTTAGAATTTATACATAAAAATTAAAGTTGCTTCTTTTTTTAGAAGCAACTTTTTTTTTTACACCTATTCTAACAGTACAAAACCCCTATTTGCTAAATCAATACAGCAAGTAAAAGAAAGTATTTTAATATATTTGCTTTTGCTATTTTCTAAGCATCCTCAATGAATGATTAAGATTTAAAGCCATAATACTTACACGTATTTATTATCTACTATAAAAAAATAAATATATGAAGCGATCTTTATATAAACTCATCTTCCTAAAGCTCATGGGGTGGAAAATTGTTGGTTCAGTTTCTAAGGACACTAAAAAATGTATTTTGCTAGTAGTGCCTCACACTAGCTGGCATGATTTTTATTTAGGCGTGTTTACCAGAGGTATTCTAGGACAAAAAATGAACTTTGTAGCCAAAAAAGAATTGTTCAGATTTCCGCTTGGGGCTTATTTCCGTTGGATGGGCGGAGCACCACTGAACAGAGCCAAAAACGAAAACAAAGTAGAGGCTATAGCAGCTATTTTTGCAGAAAGAGATGAATTTAGATTGGCTATTGCGCCTGAAGGAACACGCAAAAAAGTAACTACTTGGAAAACGGGGTTCTACTATATAGCACAAAAAGCTGATGTACCTGTTGTCCCAGTTGCATTTGATTGGGGTAAGAGAGAAGTTCGCATTGGCGAACCGTTCTTTACTACGGATAATATAGATAATGATATTGCTTCGCTCGAAAAGTTTTTTATTGGAGTTGTGGGCAAAATTCCAGAGTATAGTTATAAGCCAAAATCAGAATAGTTAGTATTTATTATGAATTTAGTAACCGGAGGAACAGGACTTGTAGGAGCGCATCTACTTCTTTTACTTGTTGAGAGTGGAGAGCAAGTTCGAGCAATTTATAGGTCAGCACAAAGCATTGATAAAACCAAAGAATTATTTGATCACTACCAAAAACAAGACTTATTTCCGCTTATACAGTGGGTCAAGGCTGATATTATTGACACTACTTCACTCGATGTAGCTTTTGAAGGCATAAGCCACGTCTATCATTGTGCTGCGTATATTTCGCTGTCTTCTACCGATAAACAAATGTATAAAACCAATATAGAAGGTACTGCAAACATCGTAAACTTTAGTATTGACTATGGCATAAAAAAACTGTGTTATGTGAGTTCTATTGCTACTATTGGAGCACCTGAAAAACCAAAGCATACAGCTACTGAAGAGACAGAGTGGAATCCAAATGCAGATCACACCGACTATGCTATTTCAAAGTACGGTGGGGAAACTGAAGTCTTTAGAGGCAGCCAAGAAGGTATTGAAGTAGTCATCGTCAATCCAGGAGTCATCTTAGGGCCTATATTTTGGCATAGCGAAAGCGCCCGCTTCTTTGAAGAAATAAGCAAAGGAATGTGGTTTTATACCAAAGGAAAAACGGGGTTTGTAGCAGTAACAGATGTTGTCAGAGCTATGTATGCATTGATGAAAAGCAACGTGAATCTGGAAAAATATATCCTAGTAGGAGAAAACATCACTTTTGAGGACTTCCTAAATAAGGTTGCAGTTGCTATAAATGCAAAAAAACCTAAAATTTATGCAAGACCATGTGTAACAAAATTGGCCTCACAAATTGATTTTATTGTCTCTAAATTGTTCTTCAGAAATAGAATATTCACAAGCTCTATGAGCAAAGCGGCACATTCTACATATGCCTATTCTTCTGAAAAAATTCAAAAAGAATTGGATTTCAAGTTCACTGAACTCAGTGCATACATCAACCAATTAGGAGAAAAATACTTAGCCTCTACTCAACCTATACAGCAAAAGTAAGACAGGTTTACAGCAGTTTTAGAATAATATCCTCTTCAGAAATTCCTTCGGCTTCTGCTTTGTAGTTTTTTATGATTCTATGGCGTAAGATTCCGATGGCGACAGCCTTTACATCTTCGATATCTGGTGAGAATTTGCCGTTGAATACGGCGTGAGCCTTCGCTCCTACGATAAGGTTTTGAGAAGCTCTAGGTCCTGCTCCCCAATCTAAATAGGTATTCACATAATCCGGAGCCATAGCTGTTTTAGGCCTAGTTTTATTGACAAGCGATACGGCATATTCAATCACATTATCAGTAACAGGAATTCTTCGGATAAGCTGTTGGTAATCAAGAATTTCTTGAGCTGTGAACAATGAATTTACTTGTATAGAATTAGCTGTAGTGGTTTGCTTGACTACCTGAACTTCTTCTTCAAAAGACGGGTAATCTAATTTTAAGGCAAACATAAAGCGGTCTAATTGCGCTTCAGGAAGTGGATAGGTTCCTTCTTGTTCGATTGGGTTTTGAGTGGCTAAAACGAAGAAAGGCAAGTCTAATTGGTAGCGATGTCCGGCTACGGTAACAGACTTTTCTTGCATCGCTTCAAGCAAAGCAGCTTGGGTTTTGGGTGGCGTACGGTTGATCTCATCGGCTAGAATGATATTCGCAAAAACAGGACCTTTAATAAATTTAAAATTCCTTGATTCATCTAAGACTTCACTTCCCAGAATATCTGAAGGCATCAAATCAGGCGTAAACTGAATGCGTTTGAAGTTTAATCCTAGGGCCTCAGAAACAGTATTGACCATCAGCGTTTTTGCTAATCCAGGAACTCCAATTAGAAGTGCATGACCCCCTGAAAATATACTCAGAATGATTTGGTCAACTACTTCTTCTTGTCCGATAATAATCTTCGCAATTTCTGCTTTGAGTTCTTTTTGCTTTTTTACTAGTTGTTCAATAGCTGCAACGTCTGACATATCAAAAATTTTGATTAAAGTTTATCGATAAAGATAAACTATTTTATTTCTTAAGCCAATTATTCTGGAATTCACAATCCCTATAAGTCTCATCAATGCTTATGTATGTATCTGGTAGCTTTTCATCAAACCAATCTTTGATAGCTTTTAGTTGTTTTTCCTGTAAGGCCATATCCTTGATTTTGATATAGTCTAAGGCATAATCAGCTGTGTGTTCTTCGTATCTGTTTGGGATAGTGATAAGTTTATATCTTCTTTCTCCCGTTTGGGTCTGGTCTGGAATTGGCTGTGAGACCTCACCTTGTTGCAGACTAGAAACCTGAGAATAAAGTGCTGGGTCCATACGTGTCAATTCAAATCGAGAGTCTTGTGTTCTTGGGTTAATGAGAACGCCTCCGTTGGCTTTAGTTTCTTTTTCGTCTGATTCAGAACGCGCCGCGTCAGCGAATGAGATTTCGCCTGCAACTATCTTTTGTCTAATTCTTAGCGCTCGTTCTCTTGCTTCTCTGAGCGAACTCTCGGGTACTTTAGGTATTAGCAATATATGTCTAAGCTCTAGCTCCTGCCCTTTTATCTTCTCTAGCATAATAATATGCCACCCGAATTCTGTTTCAAAGGGTTTTGATATTTCTCCTTCTTGTAGGCTAAATGCCACATCTTTAAACTCTTTAACCATAGGTGATTTTCTATTAATCTTATAAAAACCTCCATTTGATTTAGAACCTGGATCTTCAGAATACAGTACTGCTTTACTGAAAAAACTAGATCCATTTACAAGTACGTCCGTTCTAAATTCGTTGAGTTTACTGATAACTTTTTGCTTTTCTTCCTCAGGGACATTTGGTTTGATAATGATTTGAGACACTTCAAGCTCTACTCCGAATATAGGCAAAGACTCTTTTGGAATACTTTTAAAATACTGTCTTACTTCTTCTGGTGTAATCTCTACCTCATCAATAATCTTACTCTTCATACCATCTGTAAGTTGATTGAGTTTAGTGATTTGGTATAATTCAGCTCTAAATTCGCTTTCAGAATTTTTGCGATAATATTTCACAACCTCATCCATAGTTTTGAAATTTCTAAGCAAGAATTCAATATTGTTGTCAATAACTTCTTTGATTCTTTCTTCAGAGACAATAACGCTATCCTGAACAGCATGATGAGCATAAAACTTATCTTCCATCAACATCCCTAGAATTTCACATCTAGTAACTGTGGAAATATCCATTTCACGCGATTTAATTTCCAAATACATTTTATCAATGTCAGAATCTAAGATTACGTGTTCTCCAACTACTGCCACTACGCCATCTATACGTTTTTCTTTTGGTGTTTGTTGTGCAAAAATCATCGAACTAAGCCCAAGAGCAATAGTTCCGAAAATCATTTTTTTACTATTTATAAATTTCATATTTATTATTTTTAAGCGCATCGTCAGTGATTTCTTTTTCTATTTTTTTAATGAATTCTAATTTTCTTTTATTTAGGATAATCTGTTTAATAGTTGGCTCTATATAGCTCAACGGACTGATTTCATTCTCTGGCAAAACTGCATTTATTTTTACAAAATACACACTTTCACCTTCGTTATATTCATATTTTTTGCCTGATTGTACATATTGACTAACGTTGTCAGAGTTAATAAACGAGACTTTCTGGTAAATCTGATATGCATCTACCCAAACAGAGTCATTCAGAGCTGCACTATTGAGTTGCATCAAATACGTATCCCAAAAAGACTGATCAGACTTTTTTGGATTAAAGAACTTTTCTTTGATCAGGTTTATTTTTTGATGTTCTTTAGGGACTTTTATATAACGGAGTTTAGCTAGAATTGTATTGGTCTTGAAATTGACTTTGTTCTGGTCATAATATTGTTTGATTTCCTCTTTGCTGATGGTTGTATCGATACTGGTTTTGACTTTCTGTTCTAAATAGGCCTTCGTATATAAGTCAATTTTATATTGGCTAACAAGTTTGTCAAATTCGGCTTTTTGCTCCGCGCTTAGATTCAATTCAGAAGCCTCAATCAGCAGTTTCTGAGTAGCCCATCTATCGATATAATTTGTGATAATTAGAATGCTATCCTCTTTAGAAACATCATCAGCAATCAAGTTCTTGATGTCCTCCTCATAGAGATAATTGTTCACTACTCGAGCAATGGCCTTAGGATTTTCTTTTTTTGAAAAGAAATCACAAGAAACCATACTCAATATTACGCAAACAATTGATATGAGTTTTAGGACTTTCAACAGATTATTTCTTTAGTTCTTTCTTAACCTTTTCAAACACGTTGCTATCAACTTTAAATGAAAATTCTTTTTTCAATGCTTCTAGCCAGTGTTCCTCTAAATATTGTTGGTAATCACTAACTACTCTTCCTCTAGCCTCTTCAAGAGTCTTAATCGTTGAAGGCATAATTTTCTGGCCTAAAATTACGTAATAATAATCACCTTCTTTGTATATTTCAGAAACTCCTTTAGATAATTTATATTCTTTAGGCAGTCCGTTGTTTCCTTGTTCAAAATAGCCTTGGTCAATCATAATATTTACCACTGCATCTTTGTTGAGTTGTTTTTTGATATACTCAACAGATTTTTTCTTTTTGAAGAATTTTCGGGCTTTTTCAACAAACTCAGGTTTTACTGATGAAGCTACTATGGCGTCAATACGCTGATTCCATTTGTAGTTGTCTTTGTTTTTTTGGTAAAACGCCTCTAGACCTAAGGTGTCTGTTTGTGCTTTTTGCCAAATTTCTTTTTCCATCAAATCAAACAATAGCAAACCTTCTTTGTATTCATCCATAACGTAGCTGAATTCTGGAAATTCCTTCTCGAGATTCTCGTCATAGTAGGTATTTAAACTATATGCAACAAAGTTCTCAGAAAGCTCATTTTTGAGTTTTTCTAAAGGTTCAACGCGCTGCATTCTGGTTTGTTGCTTTTTTATGTAGTTCAAGAACTCAATACCACTTATTTTTTTGTCGGCAAGGCTAAGTACAGTTTTGTCGTACATATCAGTATTCTCAGGAAGTGTAAATTCACTTGTATAATACGCATTGTCAACTAAAGTCAACACCTTAGACATAAATTTGGCATCTACCTTCGGCTTGTATTTTGCCTCAAGCCTCTGATTCATAGCCGCTTCTATGAGTCTTGAACGCTCATCTCTCTTTACATTATTTTCTAGTTCTGTTTTAGCTTCTTCAAATGTTTTGACAGGGAATTTCTCAAGCAATTTTATGATATGCCAACCAAATTCTGTTTCGATAGGTTGAGTGTAATTACCTATAGTTTTGATAGAGAATACAGCGTCTTCAAACCTAACAGAGTTCAATTGTCCCGAGGTGATTTTTGCTAACTTACCTCCTTGTTCGCTTGTAGTCTTATCGTCTGAAAACTGTTTGGCTAAATCTTCAAATTTCTCTCCTTGTTGAAGTTTTTGATAAATATCCTTTATTTTAATTGCATTTTCTTCATTCTTATTTTGGTCTTCTGATTTCGACAGCATGATATGTGCGACAATCACCTCGCCTCTATTGTCTCTGACATCTGTAACATAGATAAGATGGTATCCGAATCTACTTCTGATCGGTTTTGAAACCTCTCCTATCTTAGTATTATAAGCACCAGTTTCAAATGGATATACCATTCTAAAGGCAGAGAAATACCCTAGATCTCCGCTGTTTTCTTTTGCGCTTGGGTCTTCTGAGAGTTGTTGTGCCAATGTATGAAAATCTTCTCCCTTAAGCACTCTTTCTCTAACAGAAACAGCTTTTTGGTAAACTTTGAGCGTGTCTTGTGGAGATGCGTCTTCATTAACTAAAAATAAGATGTGAGAGGCCTTCACTTCTTTAAGCGAGCGCTCATAAGCCTCCTGTATCAACTCTTGTGTTACTTTCTTATCCGTCAGGTATTCTTTGGCCAATTGCGATCTGTAAGACTTTAGTTCGTTGATATATCTAGGATCTTTGTCTAAATCTAGTTCGTATGCCTTGGTAACTTTAAGTTTATATGCTAGATAGAGATCTAGGTAGTTGTCAAGGTCTTTTTGCGATTCGTCTTTTACTAAATCGAGATTTTTATTATAAACTCTTACAAATTCATCTGTGTAGAAAGGCTTGTTTTCGATTGTGAACAAGACTTCACCTGTCTGAGCAAATGATAATCCTGAAAGACTGATAACTCCTGCTAATAAAAACTGTCTAATATTCATAATAATTCACGGTTAGGTAATAACTCACAAAATTAACAATTCATAGAACTTGCGCAACTTTTGTTAATACTATTAACAAAAAATTATAGCACAATTGACTCAAATTGCCATAAGACATAACTTCTTGTTATTTTAGGCTTCAATAAACCTCTGATGTACTTTATTTTGGCTAAATTTGTAATTCTTTTTTCTAAAAAATATAATCAAATATGGCTTTATCAAAAGATATTACGTTTCAGGATTCGGGTTATTTTACCAAAATAATGATTGACTATCTGAATGCCAATGACAAACTGAAGTCTTTTTATAATATTTATCCATCATTAGAGAGTTTTCATCTGCAAATTCAACAGAAAAAAAACTTTAGCCAAGCCAACCGAGCAGTGCTTACCGAAGCTCTGACTACACAATACAAAGGATTTGCACTTTCTGAGGAAACCCAAAACAACATCGAACTACTCAATAAACCCACGACTTTTACGATTACCACAGGACATCAGCTAAATTTATTTACGGGGCCGCTTTATTTTTTGTATAAAATTGTTTCGACCATTAATCTGACAAAAGAACTAAAGGCAGCTTACCCCGAATATGATTTTGTACCGATATATTGGATGGCGACAGAAGACCACGATTTTGAGGAAATCAATCATTTTCAGCTCAACCAAAAGAAAATCAGTTGGAAAAAAGATGCTACAGGTGCTGTTGGCGAATTAGACCTAGACGGATTAGATGAAGTTTACGATATTTTTTCTACTGAAATAGGCAGTTCTAAAAATGCAGAATATTTAAAATCTCTTTTTAAAAATGCCTATCTAAAACATAAAAATCTAGCTGATGCCACACTATTCATAGCCAACGAGTTATTTGCAGAGCACGGACTTGTGATTGTGGATGCAAATAAGCAAGCACTCAAAAAACTGTTTATTCCTTATATCGAAGATGAGTTATTAAACCAAACTTCATTTAAAGAAGTAACCAAAACTATCGAGAAATTTGAGTATCCTGTCCAGGTAAATCCACGGGAAATCAATCTTTTTTATTTGGATAAAAACCTCAGAGAGCGCATCATTAAAGAAGATACTACATACAAAGTAAACAATACTGATCTCGTATTCTCTGAAACTGAGATTTTAGCGCTAGCCCAATCAAATCCTGAGAAATTCAGTCCTAATGTAATTCTAAGACCACTTTATCAAGAAGTGATTCTTCCGAATTTGTGTTATATCGGCGGTGGCGGTGAATTGGCGTATTGGCTAGAATTAAAATCTTTTTTTGAGGCTGTAAACATCCCTTTTCCAATGCTTTTATTGCGCAATTCAGTACTCTTAGTCACCGAAAAACAAGAGCGAAAGTTAGAAAAGTTAGCACTGAATTTTACTGATATGTTCAATAAGCAAGAAATATTAGTCACCCAAAAGACCGAGGAATTTTCAGAAACCACAGTTGATTTCCAAGAACTTAAACACATTCTCGAAAAACAATTTCAAACCCTTAGAGCACAAGTACTCAAAACAGATAAATCGTTTGAAGGCGCTGTAAAAGCTCAGGAAAGAAAACAAATTAAGGGTTTAGAAAACCTTGAGAAAAGACTGCTAAAAGCCAATAAGAAGTATTTTGCAGAGCGTTTAGAGCAAATCATCAGCTTACAGGACCAATTATTTCCTAATCAAAGCCTTCAAGAACGCCAAGGCAACTTCTCAACGTTTTATGAGCAATTCGGAAATAAACTGATAGACAGCCTATTTGAGGAACTCAAACCACTAGATCATCGATTTGACATCATCGTATTATAATCCTTCTTGTCTATGGATTAAAAAAAAACTACTTTTGCCCTTATGGATACTGTCAAAATCATTGAATGCCCAAGAGATGCTATGCAAGGCATCAAGACTTTCATTCCGACTCATAAAAAGATTACTTATCTGCAATCTCTTTTAGGTGTTGGCTTTGACACCATTGACTTCGGAAGCTTTGTTTCCCCTAAAGCTATCCCTCAAATGCAAGACACGGCCGAGGTGCTAGCTGGTTTAGATCTTAGTCAGACTAAAAGCAAGTTACTAGCTATTATCGCTAATACAAAAGGCGCTGAACTGGCGTCCGTACATAAAGAAATTCAATATTTGGGTTTTCCGTTTTCTATATCTGAAAACTTTCAGATGCGAAATACCCATAAATCAATCGCCGAATCAATCGTAACACTCAACGAAATCCTAGAAATTGCCGATAAAACAAATAAAAAAGTCGTAGCCTATTTATCAATGGGTTTCGGCAATCCGTATGGCGATCCTTGGAATGTAGATATCGTGGCTGAATGGACTCAAAAGCTATCAAATATGGGAGTTAAAATTCTCTCTTTGTCTGATACCGTAGGGAGCTCAACCCCAGATGTGATTGACTATTTGTTCTCAAACCTAATCCCAAAATACCCTGAGATTGAATTTGGCGCGCATTTGCATACCACAATTGATAAATGGTACGAGAAAGTAGACAGCGCTTACAAAGCTGGATGCAGAAGATTCGATGGAGCTATACAAGGCTTTGGTGGATGCCCGATGGCAAAAGATGACCTCACCGGAAATATGCCTACTGAGAAAATGCTGTCGTATTTTACTACACATAAAATTGATTGCGGCATCAATTCTTTAAGCTTCGAAAGCGCTTATAATGAGGTAAGTAAAGTGTTTAACCTCTACCACTAGTTCACTAAGCCTCTACAGATTCTCCATATACTCTTAAAGCTCTTTCTCTAGCCTCTTTATGGTCTACAATAGGATTTATGTAGTCAGTGGATTCAAATTCAGGTAACCACTTTTTGATATAGTCAAAATCCTTGTCAAATCGCTTAACTTGTAACGTAGGATTAAAGATTCTGAAATAAGGCGCTGCATCACAACCACTTCCTGCTGCCCATTGCCAGTTTCCGTTATTGGCTGAGAGGTCATAATCATTTAGTTTGCTCGCAAAATAAGCCTCTCCCCATCGCCAATCAATCAGCAAATGTTTACACAGAAAACTCGCCACCACCATACGCACGCGATTATGCATAAAACCTGTTTGGTTGAGTTGACGCATTCCCGCATCTACAATTGGGTAACCAGTCTTGCCTTGACACCAAAGTTCAAATTCATCTTCGTTATTTCTCCATTTGATATGTTCAAACTGAGGTTTAAAACTCGATTGAACCACTTTAGGGAAGTGAAATAATATTTGCATAAAAAATTCTCTCCAAATTAGTTCGCCTAACCAAGTTTGGCTGTGATTTAGCGCAAAAGCCACACATTTTCTGATACTAATTGTACCAAAACGCAAGGCAATACCTAGTTGAGTCGTATGCTGTAAAGCGGGAAAATCTCTGTATTTGTCATATTCATCAATAATGTTTGCATCCAAAATTGGTGTCTCAAAAATCATATCTGTTTTTTTGAAACCTATGCTCTTTAAAGAATGTATATCCTTGAAGGCTGCTTTTATAAAATTTCTGAAATCCGTTTTTTGAATCGCGTAATCTTTTGGTTCTAACGTATTTAACCACTTTTTAGCATAAGGTGTATAAATGGTGTATGGACTTTTGTTGTCTTTAGTAACTTCGAATCTATCAAAAACAACCTGGTCCTTAAAGTCATAAAAACCAATGTTTTGGGCAGCTGACCATTCCTTAACTGCTACATCTCTAGCTATGGCTTGAGGTTCATAATCTCTGTTGCAGTAAATGGCATGAATGTCATAAGTTGTTGCAAGATTTTTGAAAACATCTGTAGTAGTTCCCCAAAAAGTTTGAAGCCCTGATTGGTGTTCTTTGAGCTGCTGATGTATTCCCGTCAGCGCTTGTTGGATATAATCTACTCTTCTATCGGCTTTATCTTCTAAGTTGTTTAGAATGTCTGAGTCAAAGATAAATATAGGCAAAACAGGTAAACCCGAAGCTAATGCTTGTTGCAGGCCAATATTATCTTCTAAACGCAAGTCTCTTCTGAACCAGAAAATGGCAATCTTATTTTTTCCCATCGAGTAAAGGATTGTCTTTGTTGTGGTTTACCCAAATTAATTTTGACGTGTCATAACCTACTTCTTCTGCTTTGCTTAAATAGTCTTGCAAGACGTCTTCCGGGATGGTTTTCTCACGAGAAAGTATCCATAAATAATCTAAATCTTTACCAGCTACAAGTGCATACGTATAGTTTTCGTCTAATGCAATCACGTTATACCCAGAATAAAAAGGCCCGAAGAAACTAACTTTCAGGCTAGCTGTAGTTTTGGAATCTCTGAATTTAGCAGTTCCGTTTGCTGATTTCCATGCTTGTTTTTCGAAATTGAATCCGCTGTTAAACACATCAATATCTCCGTTTGCCTTCAGGCTATAATGTGCGGATATATTGTCTAAGTCTTTCTCAAAGCGATTCTCTGTTCTAGCAATTTCATACCATGTACCTAAATAGCGATCTACTTGAAAATCCTCAATAGAACGTACGTTTTCAGGAATATAAGTACAGGAGTTAAATAGGAATAAACCCAAGAACAACACTGTGATTTTAGGAACTATTTTATTATCCATTTTGATTGTTTTTGTTTGTTTTTATTTGAAAATAATTTAAAAAAATAGATGTTGAGTATAAACTGTGTATAGCCATAAACTGCATCCTCAATAGGAATCGTAAGCATACGAATATTCAAAAAATCTTCTGGATTATAATTCACGATTGGTGATTCTAAGCCAGTTCCGGTAAGCACGCCATTGACAGGAAAAAAACCCAGCATTAAGACCGTAAATAAGAGTGAAGCCTTACCTATCCAATCCACTCGAGCAATAAAGTGCAGGTAAACCAAAGTTGCAACAGTCACTATTGCAGTTACGAACGTATAAATCTTATCGTAATGTAACAAAGCTACGACCATACTGACAATAATAGTCACAAAAACAATTATATTATTAAAAGATTTTGTCCAATCTAGATTAAAGAATTTATCAAAACAGAAATAGGTAAATACACACGAAAACGGAATAAAGATAAAGAACATCCATTCTTCTATAGGTAAGCCTAAGAGCATAAGACCTGTAGTATAATCTGTATTGAACCACCAAACGCCAAGATCTGTAAACCACACGTCCCAAGCTATGAATGGAATGGCAACCAAAACTCCTGCTTTTAGAAAAGCTGGAAAGTGCTTATTAAATTGTATTCTTTTGTCAAATGAATAGATAAAACAAATGATTACAGTCAGAAAATTGATGATTAAATACGTATAGGATTGCATTATTTCACTTTATTAAAATACATTTTAAAATACTTTACCGGCACCCATAAAAAGCCGAAGCATTCGCCTTCTTCTTTGCCTAAATGTTTGTGGTGTTGCTTATGTGCTCTGCGAATTGCCAGTAAATAAGGGTTTTGAGTATTCTTCAAAAAACTGATGCGTTGGTGAATAAACACATCGTGTACGAAGAAGTAAGCCATTCCATAAAAAGTAATGCCCAGTCCGATATAAAACAGGTGATTGAATTGGGCAAGTGAACCAAAATACATCAAGGCTATTGCGGGTATAGCAAAGATGATAAAGAAATAATCATTCTTTTCTAGAGGTCCTTCAGTGCTATGGTCGTGGTGATCTCTGTGCAAAATCCATAAAAAACCATGCATCACATACTTGTGAATGACCCAAGTGGCTCCTTCCATCAGCAGAAATGTAGCAATCAAAATCAATATATTCATGACTTTTTATTTTGTTGGTTAAACAACTGTTCTAACACCTGATAACGATAGCTAAAAATAGATTCTACTTTTTTTCTAACCATTATAGAATTGACTAAATCGCCCAAAATTCCCATTGGCAATTCATAATCTACTGTATCTTTCATCAAAACTCCTTCTTGGTTTTGAATGAATTCATGTCGATGGTTCCAAAGTTTATAAGGACCTTTTTCTTGAAAATCAGTAAAACTCTTTAGATGATCGACTTGTGAAATACGAGTCTTCCATTTCAAGGGCACACCAAGAAGTGGCGTAACCGTATAATCGATAATCATACCTTCATATATACTATCGGCTGTGATTTCTGATAACACTACGAAATTCATTTCCTTAGGCGTGATTTTGGATAAGTTATGCGGCGAGGAAAAGAACTTCCAAGCTGTATCGATATCACAATATAATTGTTGTTCTGTCTTTAGTTGATGTATCATTTTGTGTTATTTGATAATTGCATCTATCATTTTTTTGAGTGCCAAAGAGGTGATTTTTTCTTTATGTTGCTCGATAATTTTTGTATCTTCTTCAATTTTGCTTTTATAGCCTAAAAAACTTGGGGCTTTTTTCTGAATTGACAATCGTATAAACCGAATCTCAATCTTGTCTGGCGCTAGGTTTACGGCACTTTCTATATTCTTCTTGCCTCTGTTGAAGCTGGTGAGTTTCGTGATTGGGTTATTTGAATGCTTTGCCCATATCGTCTGAAATGCTCCCAAATAAGCCAGATGTGTCGCACTTTGTGTGTTTACACTTAAGCTTTCGATCATCTTCTGGCAGGTGTCTTTGTCTGTGACCGCTTTTTCGTAATTGACTCTGATGTATTCTAAGTCCATTTCTTGTGTGTTGAACGCAAGGTTTATAAAAAACGGAAGTATCAGTGTCATTACTTTTAAAAGCTTCATAGTGCGGTCATTTTGTATTGTAGGTAACTACTCATGGCCAAAGATAACTTTTGTCCGTTGGGTATGCGTACCCTTTGATTCATAATTTTTTCTGCCGATGTGTTTTTTATTTTTTTGAATAGCGATATATAATATTTATAGGCTAGATACACGCCGAATTTTGACGAAACGGGCAATCTCTTGATTCCGATGAGTGCTTCTCTAAACTCTGCTTCAATCTCTTTTTCGATTTGAGATTTGATCTTATTGTCAAAAACCTGCATGTCGATATCCGGAAAATATGAACGACCTAGAATTTGGTAATCGTGTTTTATATCTCTTAAGAAGTTGATTTTCTGAAAAGCTGAGCCAAGTTTCATTGCAAAGGGTTTTAGGTTCTCAAAAGCTTCTTTGTCGCCTTCTACGAATACATGCAAGCACATCAGCCCCACCACTTCGGCGGAGCCTAAGATGTACTCTTTATACAAATCAGAATTGTAATCAATTTGTTTCAAGTCCATTTCCATACTGTGCAAAAACTGCTCGATCAGTTTTCTATCTATATCGTATTTATTGACTGTTTCCTGAAAGGATTGCAAGATAGGATTCAACGAAATACCCTCTTCTAAAGCAACCCAAGTTTCTGCTCTAAAGCGCTCTAGCAGTTTGTTTTTGTCATAATCGTGAAAGCTATCCACAATCTCATCAGCTAGTCTTACGTAGCCGTAAATAGCATAAATTGCTTGACGTATAGCGGGTTTTAACGCTAAAATCCCCAAAGAGAAGCTAGTACTATATTTTTCGGTAACGGCTTTGCTTACTTTGTAAGATACTTCATCATACAGTTTTTTCATAGTTTTTTATTTGGAGGTTATGTACTTCTTTAGCGACAATTTTACCAGAGATAATTGAAGGCGGGACTCCAGGTCCAGGCACCGTTAATTGTCCTGTATAAAATAAATTTGTTAGGTGTTTGTTTTTAATAGTTGGTTTCAGCACTGCTGTTTGTGAAAGCGTATTAGCTAAACCATAGGCGTTTCCGCCATAAGCATTATAATCAGAGACGAAATCATTTAGGCAATAGCTTCTTTTGTAATCTATTTTTGAGGTTAAGTCTTTGGTTCCGGTATGTTTCTCAAGACGAGCGAGCATTTCAGCTAAATATTTCTCACGAGTAGTCTCATCATCATCTAATCCTGTTGCAAGTGGCATCAACAGATAAACATTCTCGTGCCCATCTGGTGCTACGTCAGGATCTGTTTTGGACGGACAGCAAGCATAAAACAAAGGTTTTTCAGGCCATTTTTTGTCTTGATAGATATTGTGAATATGTCCGTCTAAATCATTTTCAAAAAACAACGTATGGTGTTTTAAGTTGGGAATTTCTTCTGTAATCCCTAGGTAATAAATCAAACACGAAGGCGCGAACGTTTTGCTTTTCCAGTATTTCTCATCATAATTTCTAACGTTGTTATCGAGTAGTGTTTCAGTATGATGGTAATCAGAAGAGGCGATAATAGCGTCAAATTCTAAGAGTTCTCCGTTGACAACTATACCTTTAGCTTCACCATTATCAGTTACAATTTTCTCTACATTTGAATTAAAATAAAAAACAGCTCCTTGTTCTTCAGCTACTTTTTTCATTCCTAAAATCAAATGATAAAATCCTCCCATCGGATACCAAGTTCCTAAGGCATAGCCACCATAATTCATCAAGCTATACAACGCAGGAATGTTTTTTGGCGAAGCTCCTAGAAAAATAACTGGGAATTCCATCAATGCTTTTAACTTTGGGTGTTTGAAATATCTGTTTACATACGACTTGAAGTTGGTCAATAAATCCAGCTTCAAAGCACTGCTAGCAATCTTTGGCGAAACAAACTCCCACCAGCTATAGCAAGGTTTGTTCACGAATTCTTGCATACCCACCTCATACTTATATTTGGCTGATTTCATAAAAGAATCTAGCATCTCTCCAGCTCCTTTTTCTAATGATTCGAATAAAGCTCTGAGTTCTTTATAGGATTCTGGAACTGCTAGATTTCCGTCCTCAAAAATCATTTCGAATTGTGGATTCAGCGAAATCAAATTATAAAAATCAGTGGTTGTATAACCAAAATCCTTAAAGAAATTGTCAATGATATCAGGCATCCAATACCAACTTGGTCCCATATCAAACAAGTAACCATTGTCTGTTTTGAATTGTCTTGCCCTTCCGCCAGGCTGGTCATGTTTCTCATAAACATGCACCTCATTCCCTGCTTGCGCCGCATAAGCTGCTGCAGATAAGCCTGAAATGCCCGACCCGATAATGGCAATCTTTTTAGTTGAATTTGGTTTATACATTCTTGGTTGTATTAACTAGTATTTGTTGTGTTATAATTGTTTTAATTTCCTCTGTAAGTCGAGTATCCATAGGGACTTAGCGTGATAGGTACGTGATAATGTTCAACGTCTTTTATTTCAAAAACCACTTCTATAAAAGGATAAAACGAACTTTGTTTTAAGCTCTCAAAATAAGTTTGCGTAAAATAAGTCAGTCTAAAAATTCCATTGTTTTCTTTGTCGGTATAAGGTAAGAAGTCTTGAACACGTCCGTTTTTATCGGTTTTTTTTTCAGAAATAAATTCCCAAGTGCCCTTTTCTGTTTGTTTTTCTAACTTAATCAATACCTCAGTTGCTGGCAATCCTTGAGAAATATCTAGAATGTGACATGAGAGTTGAAATTTTGTTTCATGCGCTTGAGCTGTAATGAGTGAACCGACTAAAAGCATAAGTAATATGATTTTTTTAAACATTGTGGTTAAATTCTATTAGTTGCTTTTAGATAAGTAATCTTGGTAGGCCACATCAATCAGTTCAGATGGATTTATATTTCTTTCATAAATAGACTGATGAAAACCATCTAATTTCTGTAATAAAGTGATGAGCTGGATCTTCTCAGGATGGCTAAGATTCCCGGTTACAATCTCAGTTGCTTGTCTAATTTTAGTCATGTTTTGTGTCAACGCCGCTGAGCCTTCTGGAGTGATCGAAATGATTTTACTTCGCTTATCTTCAAGTGAATCAGACTGTTGTACCCAACCTTGTTTGATGAGTCTGTTGATGATTTGCATACCCACAGGTTTGTCTTGGATATTCTTCTTAATCAAATCTGTTTTTGACATGGCTCCAAAAGCTTTTAGATTAATCAGGTAAATAAAATCCTCTTGGGTAGAAAATCCAGAATCGTGTATGGCTGACTTTGAATATGTTTTTGCATACCTATTCATGTGTACTATAAGCGTGTTTATAACGCTCTCAGCGCTTCTGCCGTTTTCTTTACCTTCCCAATCTGGTTCTTCAACCTCTTGGTTTCCTCCTTTTTCAGCATCATATATCCAACGCTTAAATCCTGCCAAATCATTTGAATAGGCTTTTGAATCTGATACAGCATCAAATTTTCCGACAAGAGCAATGACTTCTTTGATAAGTTGATAATTCATAACTAATGTATTTTTGAATTATTTAGTTTACAAATATACTACTTTATAAGTATAAAAGGATATTTATACACTATAATTATTTATTTAATTATTAGTTGATGGAAATGAAAGTATTTTTGAGAGAGTTTTATAACGGATAATCAGGCTGAATTAATCTATATTAAATAGATTAGTTTACTGAAATACAGATATATATATTATTTACTTAAACCTATTATTCCAAAACAATAAACATAGAAAATCGAACCAATTGAAAAATCAGTTTTAGGAGTATAGATGAAAAGTAGTTTAATTATATACTAATTATTAGAAGAACATTTCAGGGAGAACTTGTTTAGGTTGTCCTTTTTTGATTTCAATTTTGTAGAATGCCTTTAAGAACCCCGTTCCGTATCCGTAGAATTGAATCATCACAGCATAGGCAGAAAGTAGGCCTATATATGCACTTCTATTAGTAAAAGTTGCTACAGAAAAGCAAACTAGGAAATAAATCATAAAGAGATTAAAGAAAAGTTTTATTCCAAAAAACAAGAAAAGTACGGAACACAAGAAGCTAAACAGAAATACGCTAGGAATAAAAAAGGTAAACTTAACGTGACTTGGATGCCAATAGTTGAGTATAGCTCTGGCTTTGCCAAATTTATGGACCTGAATATAAAACTTCTTCCAAGAAATCCTGCGTTTATGGAATACGCTTACATCTTTAAATAAGCGGGTTTCAAAGCCAAAATCCCACATACGTATAGCTAAATCTGGATCTTCACCCGGATGTAGCTTTGAGAATCCTCCTGAAACTTCAAATGCTTCTTTAGAGATCCCCATATTAAAACTTCTGGGCTGAAACTTGGTTAGCTTTTCTGAACTACCTCTGACCCCACCTGTAGAAAGCACTGATGTCATTGCAAAATTAATGGCTTTCTGGATATCTGAAAAACTCTGGTCAGCTGTATCAATACCTCCGAAGCAATCCACATAATCGGCTTTTAAAGCCTTAGTAACCTGCAAGAGATAATCAGCAGGCAAAACACAATCAGAATCTAAGATAAGAAAGTAATTGCCCTTGGCTTTGCGCATACCATAATTTCTAGAATCTCCAGGACCAGAATTGGGTTTGTAGTAATACGAAATATCTAAATCAGGGTATTTTTCAAGAACAGCTTTGCAGTCAATACTCGACCCGTCTTCAACAATCACCACTTCAAAATCACCTTCAAAATCCTGATCTGCTAAACTCTGCAACAGCTCATCAATTTCTTCAGGGCGGTTGTAAACGGGGATAATAAAAGAAAAATATTTGTCCACCTTGTTAAAAGACAGGTATTGCAACTCTTCGTGTTGTATAGTTGTGTTCAAAATTAGTTGTTGTGTATAAAAAATTTCCTTATTTAAAAGGGAGTGTTAAGAATTATTCTTTCTGTCCCATCAACATTAGATAGGCTTTCAAAAACTCGTCTATTTCGCCGTCCATTACGGCATCGACATCACTGGTTTCATAAGAAGTACGAACATCTTTGACAAGTTTGTATGGATGCATCACATAGTTTCTGATTTGAGAACCCCATTCGATCTTCATCTTATTAGCCTCTATATCAGCACGTTGTTCTAAGCGTTTTTTGAGTTCCATTTCATACAATTGCGACTTTAGCATCAACATGGCTCGCTCGCGGTTATCATGCTGCGAGCGGGTTTCAGAACATTGAATCTGGATCCCAGTGGGTTTGTGTAGTAGTTGTACTTTGGTCTCAACCTTATTGACATTCTGACCTCCAGCACCACTAGAGCGCGCGGTGGTAATCTCGATGTCAGCTGAGCTTACTTCAATTTCGATAGTATCGTCAATAAGCGGGTAGACATATACAGATGCAAAAGACGTATGGCGCTTGGCGTTGCTGTCAAACGGAGAAATTCGCACCAATCTATGCACTCCGTTTTCTCCTTTGAGGTAGCCGAAGGCAAAGTCACCTTCGAATTCTAGGGTAACGGTTTTCACGCCTGCCACCTCACCTTCTTGGAAGTTCAATTCTTTGATTTTATAGCCATTATTTTCGCCCCACATCAGATACATACGCATCAACATCGCCGCCCAGTCGTTGCTCTCTGTACCTCCTGCTCCTGCTGTAATCTGCAGAACGGCACTCATACTATCACCTTCATCAGAAAGCATATTTCGGAATTCGATATCCTCAAGGTGTTTTATTGTAAGCTTATGTTGCTCATCAACTTCAGCTTCTGTCAGTCCACCTTCTTTATAGAAGTCATAGGCCAACTGCAACTCGTCAACCAAAGCAACAGCTTTGTCAAAATCTGCCACCCATTTTTTCTCGGCTCTCAGATTCTTTACAACTATTTCAGCTTCTTTAGGGTTGTTCCAAAAATCGGGCGCAAAGGTTTTTTCTTCTTCGTTAGCGATATATATTTTCTTATTCTCGATATTCAAATAACCTTCTAAAGCAGCAACTCGTTGGGATATTTCTTTTATGCATTCTGATGTAATCATCTAAATTTCTTTGGTCTATTTGATTATAGATTAAAAGGCAAATTGGGCATTCCCTCTTTTGCAACAGCTGCCAATTCAGCCTCATTAATACTAGTTGCTCTTGTTATAGCTTTATTGAGCACTGTTACTAAATAGTCTTCTAATTGTTCTTTATCTTCTAATAGTGTATCGTCAACACTTATATTTTTGAGAGTTCTATTTGCAGTCATAGTAACCTTTAGTAGGCCGTCGTTAGACTGTTCATCAATAAGCACGCTATCGAGTCTATGCTTAGTTTCTTCTATCTTTTGTTGGGCTTCTTTGAGTTTGCCCATCATTCCTTTAATATCTCCAAACATGTTTTTTTGTTTTTATAGTATTATGCAAATTTAATAAAAACCCTTTGAACAACTGATGCAGAGTTTTATGTGAAAAACTTGTAAGTTCACTCCTACATTACAAGTTATATATTTTTAACAATCCGCTATATTCACAGCTACTGCCAAACCACCTTCTGAGGTTTCTTTATACTTATGATTCATATCCTGTGCTGTTTGCCACATGGTTTTCACTACTTTATCAAGCGGAACTTTTACGTTTTTCGCGTCAGTTTCTTGTGCGAGTTCAGCAGCGTTGATTGCCTTAATAGCTCCCATTGTATTTCGTTCTATACATGGAATCTGAACCAATCCAGCAATCGGATCACAAGTGAGTCCTAGGTGATGTTCCATCGCAATTTCTGCGGCTACGGTCACTTGATCAGGTGAGCCTCCAGAAAGCTCACACAAGGCTGCAGCAGCCATCGAAGAGGACACGCCAATTTCAGCTTGACAACCGCCCATAGCAGCTGAGATAGTCGCTCCTTTTTTGAAGATGCTGCCAATTTCGCCAGCTACTTTCAGAAATTGTACGATTTCTTTGTTGCCTGCTTTATGGTTATCAATTACCAAATAATACATCAAAACCGCAGGGATTACACCAGCACTTCCGTTTGTTGGAGCCGTAACCACACGCCCTAAAGAGGCATTTACTTCGTTTACAGCCAATGCAAAGCAACTCACCCATTTCAGTATTTGACGAAAGTGAACTTTGGTTTTTCGTATAGCCTCTAACCATTCTTGTGGATTTGAATAAACCGCATCACCAATCAGGTTTTTATGCATATCAAAAGCTCTTCTCCTTACGTTTAGTCCACCAGGAAGTATTCCTTCAGTATGACATCCGATATACATACATTCGAGCATGGTTTCCCATATACGAATGAGCTCTTTATCGATTTCTTCTTCTGTTCTGAAAATCTTCTCATTTTCAGTGACGATTTCAGAAATTTTAAGGTTCTGAGCATGTGCGTGTGCTAATAATTCGTTGCCATTTTCAATTGGATAAGGTACTTTGCGTTCATCAACCTCAGTTCCGATAATTTGTTCTTCTTCATCTTTGACTACAAAACCACCACCTATGGAATAAAAAGTTGAGGTATAGGTAGTATTGTCGTTAAGTTGGGCGCTAAAGACAAGTCCGTTGGGATGAAAAGGCAAAAAAGTTCTATGAAACACCACTTCTGTTTCAAACTCAAAAGGAATTTTGACCTTGCCATCTAAGTTGAGTTGATGTTCGTTTTTGACAGTTTGGATAATACTGTCAATATCCTGAATAGGAATATATTCTGGGTCAGTACCGCTAAGTCCTAAAACGACAGCCAAATCAGTTGCGTGGCCTTTGCCGGTTAGAGAAAGAGAACCATAGAGTTCTACTTTCACAGCAGTTACTTTATCAAATAATTCTCCTTTGTTTAATTCGTTTAGAAATTGTTGTGCTGCCCTCCACGGACCTAAGGTGTGTGAACTAGAGGGTCCAACACCAATTTTAAGCATGTCAAATACAGAGATAAATTCCATAAAAATACTTTAAAAACTATCAAAGCAAAGATAAACAAAGCTCTAGAGTATGCCTTAAATTTATACTAAAGTTTTATTAGTCATAATAAATCGCATTCCGCTAGAGGAAATAATCCTGGGCAGAGTCGCTTAGATTACTATTTACTTCTCTTCTAGTTGTTTTTGATAGTATTTATACATTTCGTATTGAGATCTAAACTCCTCTTCTTCTGAATTATACACGTATTGATTGTCTAATTCGGCAGAGTGAATACGAGCTTTTACGTTTGCTTTCCAGCCAATTTCAAAAACATCCATCAATATTTGCTTTATATCCTCATCATAAATTGGGCAAGTTACCTCTACGCGTTCGTCAATATTTCGAGTCATAAAATCAGCCGATGAAATATAAATATCATTGGCTCCTGCGTTGCTAAAAATATAAATTCGAGAATGTTCTAAGAAGTTATCAACGATACTTATGGCTTGGATATTATCACTCACTCCAGGCACTTGTGGTATCAAGCAGCAAATCCCTCTGACAATTAGACGAATCACAACTCCATTTTGACTGGCCTCATAGAGTTTATTAATCAGCCCATAATCCGTTAGACTATTCATTTTCAGATAAATATAGGCTTCCTTACCTTCAATTGCATTAAGGATTTCTCTATCTATAAGCTTATAAAATCGCTTTCGCGTATAGTGTGGCGACACAATCAGGTGTTTGTACTGATGCAGTTTATAGTTGATATCTAAGAATTCAAAAACCTTTTCAACCTCTTTCAGAATTTTCTGATGGGCGGTTAATAGCGTTACATCTGTATAGACTTTGGCTGTGGATTCGTTGAAATTTCCGGTAGAGATAAACCCGTAACGTTGGATTCTTCCGTTTTCTAACCTTTCGATAACACAAACCTTTGAATGTACTTTTAAACCTTTGATTCCGAAGATTAGCTCGATACCCTCTTCTTGCATCTGGCGAGAGTATTTTATATTGCTTTCCTCATCGAATCGAGCTTGTAATTCGACTTGCGCCACTACTCTTTTGCCGTTCTTCACTGCATTGATAAGCGAACTAACAATTTGTGAATTATTAGCAAGGCGATACAAAGTGATTTTTATAGTAGTCACTTTTGGGTCCAAGGCTGCTTCTCTTAAAAACTTAATGATATACGAAAAGGACTGATAAGGTGCGTGAATTAAATAGTCTTTTTGAGCTATCTTATCTAATATGCTTCCTTCTAAACTAAGTCCTTTCACGGCTAGAGGAGGTTGTTTTTGATAGAGTAAATCCGTTCTTCCTAAATCAGGGAACTTCATATAATCTCTACGATTGTGATATCTTCCGCCTGGAATCAAACTATCGGTTGCATCAATATTCATTTTCTCTAGAAAGAAGTTCAACGTATCACTCTCTATTTCACTGTCATACACAAATCGGACTGGCTCTCCTAGCCTGCGTTCTTTTATACCGCTGCTTATTTTCTCCATCAAGCTTTTGCTCATATCGCCACTCACATCTAGCTCTGCATCACGGGTTATTTTTATCATATGTACCGAAATACTCTGGTAGTCAAATAGGCTAAAAATCCCATCTAAATTCAGTCGGATGACGTCATCAAGCATAATGATATATTGTTTATCACCTTCGCTGGGTAGTTCTACAAACCTATTGATAGTAGAAGGAATTTCAATAATTGCATAACGGACATTGTTCTGATCATCGCGTATCACAAGCTTTACAGCCAAATAGCCCGAAGTGTCTTTGAGGAGTGGGAATTCTGCAAGGTCATTTAATATAATTGTAACTAGCTCGGGAGATACTTTTTGCAAAAAAAACTCTTTGATAAATCCCTTCTGACGCTCTGTTACATGATTTTCGTTAATGATATAAATGCCGTGTTTTTTGAGTTTATATTCAATCGAGCTAAGAATTCTAAGGCTTTCAGCCTGTTGATTAATCACAGTATCGGTGATATCATAGAGCAATTCGTCGGAGGTGATTCCACCTAAAAGTTTTTTGCCCGACTTACCTTCCATTTGTAATCTTCGGATTGCAGCGTAGCGGACTCTAAAGAACTCATCTAAGTTATTAGAGAAAATTCCTAAAAAACGAAAGCGGTCAAGAAGTGGTACTCTGGAGTCGGCTGCCTCTTGAAGTACTCTAGCGTTAAATGCCAACCAACTTTTTTCTCTATCGATATAGCTGTAGTTTCTGTCTTTATTGAATTGCACCATAAAAAATTCGGTATTTTTATACACTACAAATATCGTAATTTGTTTGGTAGAAAAATAGGTATAGTTCAAAAAAGCACTAGTCTAAATTATTTGAAATCTTTTGGAAAGATAATTTTCTGGACGGTTCCTCTAGCTATATTATTCCACTCGTTTTGATCAAAACTTAAAATAGCAATTCCGCAGGTTTTGATATTCTCTACATAAACATTGCCGTACTCATTTACAAAATCAGTAATGGCAGGATTATGTCCAAAGATGATTAGGTTTTCGTAACGATCATTACAGCGTTTTATTTCTTCTTCTAACTGCGCTTCATCAAAAGTGTACAAGGAGTCTTTGTATACGATTAGGTCATCAGGACATTTGAGGTTTTGTGCAAAAATCTTAGCAGTTTCAGAAGCTCTCTTAGCGGTACTCGACCATAAAAGGTAAGAATTAGGCAAATACCGCTGAATTTCTTCTGACATTAAATAAGCGTCTTTAATTCCTCTGTTCGCTAAAGGCCGTTCTTTGTCAATTACAGATAAGTCCCAACTTGATTTTCCGTGCCTAATCAATATAAGTTTTTTCATAGCCTGATTTTTGTTTGACTAATTTATAAAAAATTATTATACAAATAAGATTCAAACTAAAAATCTTTGTTTTGTTAATTGTTAAATAGTCAAAAAACAATAGGTCAATCTTAAAATACCACTTGGAAACTACGAGTATAGTAGTTAGTACTCCACAAAACTTGACTAAAAGCTCTTATAGAAGATTGCTTAATAAAGCCTTTTTTATAAGTTGCAGTATCCTTGTTT
>CAZRCB010000003.1:0-47390 GCA_964598455.1 uncultured Flavobacterium sp. | reverse complement strand
AGAGCACAACACTTTTAATGTTGGGGTCCTGGGTTCGAGCCCCAGTCGGGTCACTTCGGAGAATAAGGCAAATTCATTTATCTTGAGTTTGCCTTTTTTTATTTCCGTATATTTCTTAAAATCTAAGTTTGATTATCTTGGTGAATTTATCTGGTAGTTCATCTTTAACACAAACTCTATTTTGAGTATATGGATGGATGAAGGATATAGAGTAAGCATGAAGATATAAACCTTTGCCGTTTAGAATCAATTTTTCAAATCCATATTCCTTGTCACCAAGTATCGGATTCCCAATACTCGAAAGGTGTTTGCGCAACTGATGTCTTCGGCCTGTTTGGGGTTGTAGTAGCACCAAGTTTAGTTTGTCAAATCGAATCGAATCCACAGATTCAATTACTCTATAATTTGACATCGAATTTTTTGAATCAATATCTAATGTGATTTCGTCTTCTTGTAGCTGCATCCGACCGATAGTAATAGCGTAATAATTTTTATCTACTTTGTTATCCTCAAATAATTTGTTCAATGAGCGTATGCTACTGCTAGTTTTTCCGACCAGAAGAACGCCTGTAGTAGCAAAGTCTAACCTGTGTACTGGCTGAGGTTTTGTAGCATCGGCTAACGTACTAGGTTTTAGGTTTTGTGACAAAGCGTTGGCGATAGTAATAAAACTATTACCGCTGACAAGCACGCCTGCAGGCTTGTGAATTACGGCCAAGTATTCATCCTCATACAGAACTTTAAGAGGGAATATGAGTTTTTTGTCACTGCTTTTTTTCTCCTCAACATAAAGACTGATGTGCTCGCCTCCTTTTATTATAGTCGCTGTAGTTGCTGTTTTATCATTGACTTTTACTAAGCCTTTCTTTATAACTTTTTTTAAAGCTGATTTGGTTCTGACAGAGCTAAAGATACCCACTCCATACTCTTGAAGTCGAATAGGAGAGGTGATTTTCGGGATTATATGTATTTCGAGTTGATCGATGATCAGTTTTTTTTGAAGTGAGCGCCACAAAGTGGATTATTTTAATCTATATCCAAAGATACCAAAAACTATAATTTATAATGTTAAGTTGACTTCAAAAGCTTTGACTTCCTCTAATTCAAATGTAGTTATGGTATGAGAGGCTGAAATTCGATGGGATGATTGTATGGCTAATCACAAAAAAAAACTCACGAACAATGCCGTGAGTTTTTAAACAAAACAAAACACTAAACCTATCAGATTCAGAAGTTAAAGTGACTCTTTTGAGATGCACCTCAATAACTTTTAGTGCTCATGTAAATATGAACAAGAAAAATCAAAATCCACTTTAAGTTTCTTGACTTAATAGTAAGGCTAAAATCAAACTTATTTATAGGATAAGATATAAGGCATTTGCCTTATATGGTTTTTAGGGCATAAACGGCAGTTCAATTCCTTCTCAAATTTTTTAGCTCTTTCACTAATTTGATGCCCAAGAGTCATTTATTCTAATTAAATTTGCAGTTCAATTTTATTAGATTATGGTTTATAAATTCCGAGTAATACTCGATACAGAAGAAGATGTTTTTAGGGATATTGCTATCCTTGACACCGATACTCTCGAAGATTTACATAATGCTATCTTCAATGCTTTTGGTTTTGACGGACATGAGATGGCATCCTTTTATACATGTGACAATAATTGGGAGGAAGAAGATGAAATACCACTTTTTGATACTGGAGATGTGCCAGGAGAAAAAAGCACTATGCAGAGTTTTATGCTCAAAGAAATACTAGATGAGGAGCAAACCAAAATTATCTATGTCTATGATTTCTTGAATATGTTTACTTTTTTTGTGGAATTAGCTGCAATTACGGAGGTCGAGCCAGGAGCGAATTACCCAGAACTACTATTCGTTCACGGAGCTATCACAGGCGTAGATGCCAAAACATTTGTTGCTGATTTTGATCAAGAGAATATATTTGACGAATATGAAGATGATTATGCGGATGACGACCTAGATATGTTCTCTGATGATGAATTTGGTGATTATAACGAATTCGGAACTGACGATTACTAAGAAAAAATACCGATATTTAGAATTACAAGAACAGACCTCACAGAAACTTGCATCCTGTGAGGTCTGTTAGTCTAACAAAAAAAATACTATCTATAATGATCAATCTTTTTAACCTAAACATCGATAGCCTATCGATACATCGAGTTGGAAACAAGAACAAAGGAGAGTTTGTCTTTTTTTCTGAAAACCCACACAGATTAAGCGATGAGGTAAGTCCGCTTCTAAAAGAATTCTTCTTCAAACCCTTTAGAGAGAAAGAAGAAAACTATTTTCTGTTTGCTCATGAAGTAGACTTAGAATATAATGAGTTGTACAATTTGGCAACAGAGATGTTTAGTAATCCGAGTAATGCTCACGAAGTTTCTAAAAAAATTACACAACACCTTTTTGAACAGTCCAACCATCCACATATAAAAAGCGGAGAGGTTTATGTCGCATACCTCACCAACGTATCAATTGACAATAACGTTGTAGATGCTATTGGAATCTTTAAAAGTGAGTTGAAACACGACTTTTTGCAGTTCGAAGAAAACGGAACTAACCTTGAACTGTTACTCCAACAAGGGATTAGCCTAAACAAGTTAGATAAAGGCTGTTTGATCTTTAATTACAAAAAGGAAGAAGGCTATAAAATCTTAAGTGTAGATAACAACCGCTATGACGCTAAATATTGGTTAGAACATTTCTTGAATGTAGATGCATTCCAGGATGAGAATTTTATGACTAAGAAATACCTTAAATTCGTTCAGGATTTCGCTAAAGATGTTGTACTCCCCGCAGAAGACAAGAAAGAAGAGGTGATGTTTATGAATCGTTCTGTGAATTATTTTGCTAAGAATGATGAGTTCGAAGAAAGTAATTTCTTAAATGAAGTATTGCCAAATCCGGATCTAATTCCTGAATTTAAAAACTATAAAGTAGATAAAGGCGAGAAGTATTCGATTGAGGATGTGACCAATTTTTCTATCGCAAACAATGCTGTTACGGATGTTCGCAAGAAGATGAAAAACACCATTCAGCTGGATACAAATATCCAAATTAAGCTAGATTTCATCAACCCAGAAAGTGCAGAAAAGTTTGTCGAAAAAGGCTGGGACGAAGAAAAACAAATGTACTATTACTTGGTGTATTTTAACAAAGAACAAAAGTCATAAAACCTAGAGATATGATAGAAATTGAACGAAAGTTTTTAGTGGAGTCAGACGAATACAAGGCGCTGGCTTCTATGCAGTATAGGATTGTGCAAGGATTTCTCAATACACATCCAGAGCGAGTAGTTCGTGTTCGTATCAAAGGTGAAACGGGATATTTGACAATCAAAGGCAAAAGTGATGTTTCTGGCCTCTCGCGTTATGAATGGGAGAGACAAATTCCTATTGCTGAGGCAAAAGAGTTATTGCAAATTTGCGAAGAAAATACTATTGATAAGATAAGGTATGAGGTTGTCGTAAAGGGACATACTTTTGAGGTCGATGAGTTTCTTGGTGATAATAAAGGCCTTGTGATAGCCGAGGTTGAACTCAAGGATCAACTCGAAACATTCTCTAGACCTAGTTGGTTGGGTAGAGAAGTGACGGGCGAGGTACATTATTATAATTCAAACTTAATCAAAAATCCCTATAAAGAGTGGGAAGTTTAGAAATCAAAAAAAACAGCAAGAGTTAATCTTGCTGTTTTTTTTGATAGAAACTAGTATCTAAGCCATTTATAGAGCTCTCCCCAAGTCGGTTTCTTGCCGTACATTAAAATCCCGACTCTGTATATTTTGGCTGCACTCCACACTATAAACAAGAAGGTCGCAAATAATAAAGTTAAGCTTATAAGCAATTGCCATAAAGGCACGCCAAAAGGTACACGCATAAGCATCACAATTGGTGAGGTAAATGGAATAATAGAGAATATCACCGCTACCGAACCGTGTGGATCATCCATTACAGTAAAAAATCCGATATATACCGCTAACATGAGCGGCATTAAAATTGGCATCATAAACTGCTGTGAGTCTGTTTCGTTGTCAACTGCTGCTCCGATTGCCGCATAAATAGAGCTGTATAAGAAATATCCACCTACGAAGTAAAGTATAAACGAAATTATAATGGTGGCTAGAGGTAAGTTCCACAACTCATTTATATATAACTGTGCTGTCTGTGCAAAATTAGCCTTGGCTGTATCAATCATCTCTGGGTTTATCTCAGTAAGTGCTTCAGTTCCGCCACTCATCTGTATGCCTAAGAAATTTGATAAGACTACAAACAATATGATACCAACACCTGCCCATATCATAAACTGAAGCAGTCCTGCCAATGAATTCCCGATGATTTTACCCATCATGAGTTGAAATGGCTTGACAGATGATATGATGATTTCAATAATTCTATTGGTCTTTTCTTCAATAACACTGCGCATTACAAAGTTTCCGTAGATAATAATAAACATCATAATCAGATATCCGAAAGCAGCGCCGATCCCAATTTTTATTTCATTTAGCCCTTTTATTGAATTCTCACCGGAGAATTTTGCTAAGTGAAGACTCGCATTGGCTTTTGCATCTTCTATAACCGTATAATCGATTCCCGAGTCCTCAATGTTGAACTTAGTAATCTTATCTCCGATTATGCTTTCGAGCTTATACACAAAATCCATACTCGGACTATTGTCAGAAATATATTCGATTTTGTCTGCCAGCTCTTTTTGATCAATAGTATCAGGTACATAGATAAGCGCCTCATAACTTTCAGAAGCAATTTCTCGAGCTTTTTCAAAATCTATATCTGATAATTGTTGGTAGGCATATTTCTTCGTATCCTTTAAATCGTCTTTATCAAAAAAATGACCTTTATCAAAAACAGCAATTTTCTTGACATCACCTTGGTTAACATTTGCCAAATAGCCAATCAAGACAGCCATTCCGACAAATAATAACGGACTCAGAAAAGTCATTACGATGAATGATTTGTTTCTGACTTTAGTTATGAATTCTCTTTTAATTATAAGTGATAAAACTCCCATGTTTTTAGTATTAAAGTCAAGCATAGCAAAACACAAATAAGAGTTTCTATACCTGATAAGATCGTTTACTAGTTTATTTTGCCAATTCTCCTTGAACGGATCTGATGAAAATCTCGTTTACAGATGGAATTTTTTCGGTGAAATGAGTTACGGTTCCTCTAGATGATAATATATGCAATAGCTCGTTAGAAGAATGATTGCCTAATGAAACATTTAGTTTTAGTTCGTCATTAAGCGATTTGAATTCTGTTTGGTCTAATTTGAATTTCTGGGTAAGTTCATACATTAAACCTTCAATATTGTCAGTCAAGATGCCAACCTGAAAAGTATTGGTTCTGTATCGTTTTTTGACTTCGATTAGATTTCCTTCAATCAACTTTTTAGATTTATTGATCAGTGCGATTTCGTCACATAATTCTTCCACGCTCTCCATTCTGTGGGTCGAAAAGATTATTGTTGAACCTTGGTTTCTTAGTTCTAGGATTTCATCTTTAATAAGATTTGCATTGACGGGGTCAAATCCAGAGAAGGGTTCGTCAAAAATCAATAGTTTTGGTTTGTGTAACACTGTTACTATAAACTGTACTTTTTGAGCCATTCCTTTAGATAACTCTTGGATTTTCTTGTTCCACCATTCCTGAATCCCAAATCTATCAAACCAATAATCCAGCTGAATCTTGGCTTCTTTTTTGGATAGACCTTTGAGCTGCGCTAGGTATAGTGCCTGTTCGCCGACCTTCATAGTTTTATAAAGCCCTCGCTCTTCAGGCATATATCCGATATGTTGTATATGATTAGGCGCTAGTTTTTCTCCGTCTAGGAATATTTCTCCGGCATCAGGTAGCGTGATTTGATTAATAATCCTGATAAGAGAAGTTTTTCCTGCGCCATTAGGACCTAATAATCCGAATATAGAGCCTTTGGGTACGCATAGAGAAACATCGTTCAGGGCAGTGTAGTCTCCGTACTTCTTATGTACGTTCTTAACTTCTAGTAGGTTATTCATATTTTGATGTAAACTATGTTTTGAAGCATCAAATATATCTATTTTTTACGGTAATTAGCCAAGAAATTAAACTAAAAGTGTAACTTTGCAAACTGATTGTTTTTTTGGTATATAAAGGTGTGAAGTTGATTTTTGATAACCAAGTGGACTCAACCTTTTTAGAACAACAAATAAACAAGTCGGCAAGTCAGGAAAAAACTTATAAAAAGAAGTAAAATAATTTGGGATATATAAATATATTTCATTTCTTTGCACCCTGATTTTAGAATTATAACGAATAAACACTAAAACGATGTCAAGAGTTTGTGAGCTTACAGGCAAAAGAGCAATGGTAGGGAACAATGTTTCTCACGCTATGAATAAAACCAAAAGAAAATTTTCTGTTAACTTGGTGAAAAAGCGTTTCTTCCTTCCAGAAGAAGACAGATGGATTACTTTAAAAGTATCTACTGCCGCTATTAAAAATATTAACAAAAAAGGAATTTCAGCTGTATTGAAAGAAGCTAGAGCTAAAGGAGCTGCTATCTAATTTTCACAGCAATAAAATTATATAAAAATGGCAAAGAAAGGCAATAGAATTCAGGTAATTTTAGAATGTACCGAGCACAAAGAATCAGGACAACCTGGAACTTCTCGTTATATCACTACGAAAAACAAAAAGAATACTCCAGATAGATTAGAGATTAAAAAGTTTAATCCTATCTTGAAGAAGGTAACTGTTCATAAAGAAATTAAATAATAGAGTCATGGCAAAGAAAACCGTAGCAACACTTAGATTAGAATCTAAAAGATTAACCAAAGCTATTAAAATGGTTAGATCTCCTAAAACTGGTGCATATACTTTTGTTGAAAACATGATGGCTCCAGAGTTAGTTGAAGAGTTCTTAAAAAAGAAATAGTCAACTATAACTATAATAATATAAATAAGTCCTTTGTTTCTTCAAAGGACTTTTTTTTGTTTATATGGAGGCAAAATTGCTGACAAATCATATGTTTTAGCTTTTTATTTGCCTAGAATATTTAAATCTCTTTTCTATATTTGACCTATTCTTAAATATAGTATTAAGTCTAATAACAATAGTTTTTTTTATATAGATATCATGACAAAACAAGAAATCATAAATAGCTTTAACCCTAATGACCCAGGATTGGCGGATGCCTCATTGTTTGGATTGCCTTTTGGAGCTGAACACAGCGATATTATTGTAATTCCCGTACCTTGGGAGGTTACCGTTAGCTATGGCTCAGGTGCTTCTGAAGGAGTAGAGGCTGTTTTTGACGCCTCTTTTCAGGTGGATCTAGCACACCAAGAATTTCCGGAGCTATGGAAATTAGGTATATTTATGGACGAAGAAATTCCTAATTGGAAAGAGCGCAGTGATGATTTTAAGGCACTAGCACAACCAATTATTGAGGCCTTAGAAAACGGCAAAAATATAGCTGATTTCCCAGAGCTACAATCTAGTTTAAACAAAATCAATTCCGAAAGTGAAATCTTAAAATCGGAATTGAAGGAACGCGTTTTGTATTGGAAGAATAAAGGAAAAAAAGTTGTTCTACTTGGTGGTGACCACTCAACACCTCTGGGCTATTATGAAGCTTTAGCAACTGAGCATGACAACTTTGGGATACTACATCTCGATGCACATATGGATTTGAGAATCGCTTATGAAGGATTTGAGTACTCTCACGCTTCGATTATGTATAATAGCTTAAAATTACCTCAAATCAGCAAAATTGTGCAGGTTGGTATTCGTGATTTTGGAGAACAAGAAGTGGAAGTTGTCAAGGCTGAAAATGACAGAGTAAAGGTTTTTACAGATATTGATATGAAAACTAAGGCTTTCGAAGGCCTGAGTTGGGATAAACAATGTGACCAAATTATTGCACAATTACCTAACAAAGTACACGTTAGTTTCGATATCGACGGGCTTTTTCCTTGGTATTGCCCCAATACAGGTACGCCAGTTCCGGGAGGCTTTTCGTTTGAACAAGCTACTTATTTGTTGTCAAAACTAGCTCGATCAGGCAAAGAAATTATCGGGTTTGATTTGGTTGAAGTAGCACCAGGAGAATCAGATGATTGGGATGGAAATGTAGGAGCAAGAATGCTGTTTTATATGTGTGGGATTTTTGCGAAATCCCAAGGACTACACACTGGCAAAAGAATTGAGTTTTAGTCTGCCCTAATCTATTTTCAAGAGCTTTATAAAGAAAGGTTCCGGATGTTTATATTCGGAACCTTTCTGTATTAATTCCCAAACTTGAGTGCTAATGAAGCTTGTGTATTGAACGCTGAGGAAAATAGTTCACAAATCTTTTAGTAGGACTAAAACTCCGTTTCAAATTACGATTTTTTGAAGTAACTTTGTACTTTCAACACAACTACTACAATGATTCACTTTTTTGAAAACCCAAACCAAAAGGTTTATGTAGTTCAGGCTAAGTCTGAACTCGCACCAGAAACTATTTCTAAACTCAATTGGCTCTTCGGAGGAGCGACAAAAATTGAACAAACTCATCTTCAAGGATTCTTCGTAGGTCCTCGCGCAGCCATGATTACGCCTTGGAGCACAAATGCTGTAGAGATTACCCAAAACATGAGTATCTCTGGGATTTTACGCATTGAGGAATTCGAAAAAGCTAACGAAAGTACTGCGAGTTATGATCCAATGCTTTTTCAGAAATACAATGGGCTGTGTCAAGATATATTCAATATTAACATTGCACCAGAGCCAGTACTAGAAATTTCAGATATTGCAGCTTTTAACCTTCAAGAAGGATTAGCATTAAGCGAGGAAGAAGTAGCTTACCTAGAGGATTTAGCGAAGAAACTAGATCGAAATCTTACAGATTCAGAAGTGTTTGGGTTCTCGCAAATAAACTCGGAACATTGCCGCCATAAGATCTTCAATGGTACTTTTATTATTGATGGTAAGAAAATGCCTTCTTCACTTTTCAAATTGATCAAAAAAACCTCACAGACAAATCCGAATGGAATTGTCTCTGCTTATAAAGATAACGTCGCTTTTGTTGAAGGTCCAGTTGTAGAACAATTCGCTCCTAAAACAGCAGACAAACCAGACTATTTTCAGGCCAAAGATTTTGAATCAGTAATATCACTAAAAGCCGAAACGCATAACTTTCCTACTACTGTAGAGCCATTTAACGGAGCTGCTACCGGAACCGGAGGAGAGATTAGAGACAGATTAGCCGGAGGTCAAGGCTCACTTCCACTTGCCGGAACTGCAGTTTATATGACTGCTTATTCTCGATTAGAAGAAAATCGCCCTTGGGAAAAAGCTATGAACGAAAGAGATTGGCTTTACCAAACTCCGATGGATATCTTGATCAAAGCTTCTAACGGAGCCTCAGATTTCGGTAATAAATTTGGACAACCACTAATCACAGGCTCTGTACTTACGTTTGAACATCAAGAAGAAGCCAGAAAACTAGGCTTTGATAAAGTGATTATGATGGCAGGTGGTATTGGTTACGGAAAAAGAGACCAAGCCATCAAAAAAACACCGAATCAAGGCGACAAGATTGTCGTCTTAGGAGGAGAAAATTATCGCATCGGTATGGGTGGTGCAGCTGTTTCTAGTGCTGATACTGGAGCTTTTGGTTCAGGAATCGAGCTTAACGCCATTCAACGTTCAAACCCTGAAATGCAAAAACGCGCTGCCAATGCCATTCGTGCAATGGTAGAAGCAGACCATAACCCAATAGTTTCTATTCACGATCATGGCGCAGGGGGGCATCTGAACTGCCTATCTGAATTGGTAGAGGATACTGGAGGTAAAATAGATTTAGACAAATTGCCTGTAGGAGACCCTACACTTTCTGACAAAGAAATTATCGGAAACGAATCGCAAGAGCGTATGGGGCTTGTCATTGGAGCAAAAGATATAGACCAACTTAGAATAGTAGCAGAAAGAGAGCGCGCTCCGATGTATGAAGTAGGTGAGGTGACCGCTGACGATCATTTCTTGTTTGAATCCCAAACAAAAAATAGCAAACCGATGGCGCTTGACCTCTCGGATATGTTTGGGAGTTCTCCTAAAACAATTATGAATGATGTTACTGTCGCAACAAATTATAAAGATTTAGATTATACGCAAACCGATATTCCAACCTATTTAGAGCAAGTGCTACAGCTCGAAGCAGTAGCTTGTAAGGATTGGTTGACTAATAAAGTGGACCGATGCGTAGGCGGTAAAGTAGCTAAACAACAATGTGCGGGTCCGCTGCAATTGCCACTGAATAACGTGGGTGTGATGGCACTAGACTACAAAGGAAAAGAAGGTGTAGCTACTACAATCGGGCATTCACCGCTTACGGCGCTTATTGACCCTGTTGCAGGAAGTAGAAATGCGATTGCAGAGTCTTTGTCGAATATTGTCTGGGCACCGCTTAAGGATGGTTTGAAAAGCGTTTCGCTATCGGCTAACTGGATGTGGGCTTGTAAAAACGAAGGTGAAGATGCTCGTTTATATAAAGCAGTAGAAGGCTGTTCAGATTTTGCTATCGAATTGGGAATCAATATCCCAACCGGGAAAGACTCGCTTTCGATGAAACAAAAATATCCAAATGACGAGGTTATCGCTCCAGGTACTGTGATTATTTCAGCAGCTGGAAATTGTAATGATATTACTAAAGTCGTTGAGCCTGTGCTTAAAAAGAACGGCGGGGCGATTTATTACATCAATCTATCTCAAGACAGCTTTAAACTAGGTGGTTCGTCTTTTGCACAAATCTTGAATAAAATTGGAAACCAAGCACCAACGATCAAAGATGCTGCCTATTTCAAAAAAGCATTCAATACTATCCAAGAGCTAATTAAAGCTGGACATATCCAAGCCGGTCACGACATAGGAAGTGGAGGACTTATCACGAGCTTACTCGAAATGTGTTTTGCAGATCACAACCTGAGCGCTGCGTTTGATTTATCTTCTCTAGGAGAAAAAGATACTGCTAAGGTGCTTTTTGCTGAAAATATAGGTTTGGTTTTCCAAGCTAAAAAAGAGGTTGAAGCCATTCTAAGCCAAAATAATATTGAGTTCTTCAATATCGGAAAAGTGACCCAATCAGACACACTTAGTATTGCGAATAACCAAGAACACTTTGATTTCAACATTCCGCAACTGCGAGATGTATGGTACAAGACCTCTTATTTGTTAGATGCTAAACAAACTAGAAATAACAAGGCGAAAGAGCGTTTTGATAACTATAAGAAACAAGCTTTAGTCTATACCTTTCCTTCGCATTTCACAGGAAAACTTCCAATTATCCCAAGTGGCAAAAGACCTAAAGCAGCAGTTATTCGCGAGAAGGGAAGCAACTCTGAACGAGAAATGGCAAATGCGATATACTTAGCTGGTTTTGACGTAAAAGATGTGCATATGACAGATTTGATCTCTGGTCGAGAAACTCTTGATGATATTCAGTTTATTGGTGCTGTCGGAGGTTTCTCTAACTCGGATGTGCTCGGAAGTGCCAAAGGTTGGGCGGGAGCTTTTATGTATAACCAAAAAGCAAAGACAGCTTTAGAAAATTTCTTTAAGCGCAAAGATACCTTGTCAGTAGGTATTTGTAACGGATGCCAACTCTTTATGGAATTAGAAGTTATTAACCCTGATCATAAAGTACACGGAAAAATGTTGCATAACGACTCAGGAAAACACGAGAGCGGATTTACGTCTGTTACGATTCAGAAAAATAATTCGGTGATGTTGTCTTCTTTAGAAGGCGCTACACTTGGCGTTTGGATTTCACACGGAGAAGGGAAATTTAAACTTCCCTACACAGAAGATAAATACAATATTGTAGCTAAATATGCCTACGAGGGCTATCCTGCTAACCCTAACGGTTCGGATTTCAATACAGCTATGATGTGTGACACAACCGGGAGACATCTAGTAACGATGCCACATATCGAGCGAAGCACCTTCCAATGGAACTGGGCAAATTATCCAGAAGGCAGAACAGACGAGGTTTCACCTTGGCTAGAGGCCTTTGTTAACGCTAGAATATGGCTAGAATCGACTAGAGGCTAATTTTAGGTATTGATTTAAAGTCTTTTGTCTATTTTTCTTAATATATTCGAGGTGTATAATTCAATAAAAACTTGAAAATAATGACTACCAGACCTAATGGTTCTTTATATACTAAAATAAAAAACAAAATTGCAACAGTTGAGTTTGGACATCCCCAGAGCAATTCTTTTCCTAGTGAACTCTTAGATCGATTGACCAAAGAACTCGATTTGCTGAGTACTAATGATGAAGTAAATCTGATTCTGCTGAAAAGTGAAGGAGAAGGCGCTTTTTGTGCCGGAGCAAGTTTCGATGAGCTCTTAGCGGTGAATAATGCTGAAACCGGAAAAAAATTCTTTTCTGGTTTTGCCAATGTTATCAATGCTATGCGCCGATCAACAAAAATAATTGTTGGTAGAATCCACGGTAAAACTGTTGGAGGTGGCGTAGGAATTGCCTCTGCTTGCGACTATGCACTTGCAACGGTAGATGCTTCTATAAAGCTCTCTGAACTTGCTATCGGTATCGGACCTTTTGTGATAGAGCCTGCAGTGTCTAGAAAGATAGGCATAGCTGCAATGAGTGAATTGGCTTTAGCACCTCATAGCTGGAAAAATGCCTATTGGGCAAAAAACAAAGGACTTTATGCAGAGGTCTATGACACGGTGGAAGATTTAGATAAGGAGTTGGATATCTTCTGCTCTAAATTGGCGCAGTGTAATCCAGAAGCACTATACGAGATGAGAAAAGTAACTTGGGAGGGCACACAACATTGGGAACACTTATTATACGAAAGAGCAGAGATTTCAGGTAGATTAGTGCTGAGTGACTTCACCAAAGAAGCCTTGTCTAAATTCAAGAAATAAGCATTTACCTAAAGAATACAACCAAGACTAACCATAAAATCGGGATACTCTCTACCCAAAAAGTAGTGTAGTATTTCGATTTTTTTTCGCTTGCCAATAGCGTAAATACAAGTGTGGTGATAGCCAAAATTACATTGATATAGAGTTGCGTTATTTTGAAGTTGGTTAGTGCAAATTCCAGCATAAAAAACATAGCCAAAAGTACGATCCCCAATATCTTGGTATTTCTGACGCCAATGCTCTGCGGTACGGTCTTTAGCGATGGATTGTCTTCTTTGAGGTCGATGATTTCAAAGATTAAAATCAGTATAATTACCAATAAGAAACGCTGCATACATTTTATCAGTACATCAGCATTGATGTCATAGCCAGCTTGAGCTAGAGGCAAAATCAGTGTTGATAAAACCCAGCAGAGGGCTACGATATAAATTTTTATGCCGCTTCTATTCCTAAAGTTTTTTCCTTTATAAAAAGGCAAGATGTATAATAAAGTAAAAAAGCCTGTAAGGAGTGTGATTTCCTTAGAGGCTGTTTCTAATTTAAAGAATGTATATATCGCTAGAATGCTACAAAAAACCGATAGCAAAAAGATAGCTTTGCGTTCTGTAGAAGCATTTTTTCTAATGAGCTCTGTGTTGTATTTGGTGAAGTTATATCCGATGAGTGAAGAAGAAAAGACAAACAACAAGACGCTGTTGTCAATCTGAATTCCAAACATATAATAGGTAACAATCGCAAGGGCCAAAACAGCAAAACTTACGTGCAGACTACTATGGATATAAAAGTCAAATAAACGACTTAACACTATCTGCAGTTACCCTCAGGAGTAATTCGTCTTTCACAATAGTCGCTCCAAGAGAAACAAGTCCAAGCAGAAGAGCCCTGAGCAGTTGTTACTCTCCATTTGAACCATTTTGACTGTAAGTCGTTTAAAGAAAATGGTGTGGTGAAGTTGTATTGATTGTCAGAAACTCTTTCAAAACCAGCTTGGTCAGAAGTATATTTGATAGTGTTTTTAAGGTATTCAGAAGGCATAGTATCACAGTCGTGATTTCCTATTTCTATAGTAAAACCTTCAGAAAGATTCTCAGTGGCACTCTTGATTACTAGAGTGGCAGCATTCAATCCTTGGTCAATTGAACTCAGCTCTACGTTGCTTTGCGAAAATCCTAGAAATGAGGCTAAAAATAAGGCAACTAATAGTGACTTTTTCATTGTAAAATTTGTTTTTTAGGCTTGCTAAAGTAGAAAATATTACCAAAATAAACAATCATATACAGTTTTTTTATTTCTGACAAAAATAACCAAGCCTAGAACAAGGCATCCAAAAGACTTTTTTATACCTTGTGGGTTTATTAAATTTGCATCCTTCCTTATTGGAAAGCCTGATACACAACACAAAATGAAAGTACAGCTACAGCATAATCATAAAACCTATTGGGCAGATTTATCAGCAGCTATTGATATCTCAATTCCGCTTTCGGATACAGACCAAAATCCTATTGCGTGGTATCTAGGCAAACCACTGATCCAACCAGTTAGATTTGATGATTGGATAGGAGCCGTCAAAAACGGAAGCTCAACTAATTTTAATACTATTACGTTTAATCCTCACGCACACGGCACACATACCGAATGCTTAGGTCATATTACATTTGATTTTTATAGCATCAACCAAAGTTTAAAAAAATTCTTTTTTATAGCCGAACTTATTTCGGTTACTCCAGAAAAAATAGGAGATGATTATGTAATTACGAAGGAATTGATTCAAAAAGCAATGCCCTTAAACTTTACTGCAGAAGCACTTGTCCTGAGAACTATACCAAATTCAGCTGATAAGATGCACAAAAACTACTCACATACCAATCCTCCTTATTTATCTGAGGAAGCGGCACGTTTTATAGTCGAGCAGAATGTTCAACACCTTTTGATTGACCTTCCGAGTGTAGATAAAGAGAAAGACAATGGTGTTCTTGCAGCACACAAAGCCTTTTGGAATATTCAAGATGTGGTGAATATAGGCGAAGATGCTCGACTTGGTGCTACCATTACCGAGATGATTTATGTGCCTGAAGCTATAGAAGACGGAACCTATTTATTAAATTTGCAAATCGCTTCCATAGAAAACGATGCTTCGCCTAGCAAACCCGTTTTGTATAGCCTGACAACAGAAAATAATAATAACGATTTTTAGAAAATATATGAAAATATTAGCCAATGACGGAATCTCAGAAAGAGGTTTTCGATTGTTAGAAGAGAATGGTTTTGAAGTGCTTACCACCAAAGTAGCCCAAGAACAGGTTGCTAATTATATCAACAAAAATGACATTTCAGTGCTGCTTGTCAGAAGTGCCACGAAGGTTAATCAAGAGATTATTGACAGCTGTCCGAGTTTGAAAATTATTGGTAGAGGCGGTGTAGGAATGGACAACATTGATGTTGATTATGCTATTTCTAAAGGAATTCAAATTATCAATACGCCTAAAGCTTCTGCCATATCTGTTGCCGAATTAGTATTTGCCCATCTTTTCTCTGGTGTGCGTTTCTTAGCTGAAGCCAACAGACACATGCCATTGGATGGCGATACTCGTTTTAATTCCCTTAAAAAAGACTTCCAAAATGGTATAGAACTCCGCGGAAAAACATTGGGAATTATCGGTTTTGGTGTGATTGGACAAGAAGTAGCTAAAATAGCAATTGGTCTTGGGATGAATGTCCTTGCTTCTAGTAGAACTCCAAAGACAAAAACAATTTCGCTAGATTTCTATAACGGAACTTCAGTTGACTTTACTATTGAAACCCAAAGTGTTGATAAGGTTTTGGCGGAATCAGACTTTATTACGATTCATACACCTTTTCAGCAGGAATATATAATCGGAGATTTAGAATTTAACAAGATGAAAGATGGCGTAGGTATTATCAATACCTCAAGAGGTGGAGCTGTTGATGAAGTAGCGCTTTTGGCAAATTTTGAATCTGGAAAAGTTGCTTTTGCCGGATTAGATGTTTTTGAAGATGAACCAACGCCTGCCATTCAGATTTTAATGCATCCACAAATGTCACTTTCGCCACACATCGGAGGTTCGACAGTAGAAGCTCAGGATAGAATAGGGGAGGAATTAGCACATCAAATCATCTCGATTTTGAAATAATAATATAGCTCCGTATAGCTCTCATCACACCAAATTGGATATAAAAGACACTTACAAAACCATCGATATTCCTTCAGAAGAAGTACTGCTCAAAGAAAAAGGTAGTAAATTCTTCGGTTATTGTTATCCAATACATACTGAAGAAGAGGTCAAAGTATATGTTGACCAACTCAAAAAACAACACCATACTGCTAGGCATTGGTGTTATTCTTTCCAACTCGGAACTGACCAGATATATTATAGAGTCAATGACGATGGCGAACCTAGCGGAAGTGCAGGTTTACCCATTTACGGACAGATTTTATCTTTTGATGTTACTAATATTTTGGTTGTAGTGGTTCGGTATTTTGGAGGTACGAAGCTCGGTGTGGGCGGACTGGTTACTGCCTATAAAGAAACGGCAAAAATTGCTCTGGAAGCAGCTGAAATTATTGAAAAAACCATAGATAGTCACTATATATTGGAGTTTGAATACAAAGACATGAGTCGTGTGATGCGTATTATCAAAGACAGAAGCCTCAGTATTATCAGCCAGCAATTAGAACTGAAATGCGAAATTGAAGTAGCCGTTAGAAAAGGAGAGATAGCACAAATTCTGAGTGCTTTTGAATCTTTGTATGAAGTGAGCATCAAAGAGAAATAAAGAATATTTTCCTACTAAAAAGCCCTGTTTTAGATCATTAAAACAGGGCTTTTTTTTATGTTTGTTAGCAAATTAGTTATTCATCAGCTGTTCGATTTCATCGGCTTCAATCGGAATGTTTTTCATCAAATTAAGCGGTTCTCCACTTGCTTGAACCACATAATTATCTTCTAATCGGATTCCGAAGCCTTCCTCAGGAATATAAAATCCTGGTTCAATCGTAAAGACCATCCCTTGAGTAAATTTATCGGTTAAGATTCCGTAATCGTGCGTGTCAAGTCCCAAATGGTGTGATGTTCCGTGCATCATGTACTTTTTGTAAGCTGGCCAATCTGGATTTTGGTTTTGAACATCTGCTTTGTCGATAAGTCCTAAGCCTAATAATTCCGCTGTATAAACATCACCTAATTCTTTGTGGTAGGTGTACCAGTCATTTCCTGAAATAAGCATCTTTTCAGCTGCTTTTTTGCAACGCAAAACCGAATCATACACTTCTCTCTGACGTTTGGTGAATTTTCCGTTTACCGGAACAGTTCGAGATAAATCCGAAGAATAGTTTGCATATTCAGCTGCTACGTCAAATAAGATTAAATCTCCGTCTTTACATTGTTGGTTATTTTCGATATAATGCAACACGTTGGCATTATTTCCCGAAGCAATAATCGGCGTATAAGCAAAACCTTTAGAGCGATTACGGATAAATTCGTGAATCAATTCCGCTTCAATCTCATATTCCCAAACATTTGGTTTTACAAAATTCAAAACTCTGCGGAAACCTTTTTCGGTAATGTTACAAGCCTGTTGTATAAGGTCGATTTCTTCTTGCTCTTTCACCGAGCGAAGTCGTTGCAAAATCGGGTTCGAACGTTCTACTTTGTGAGCCGGATAGGTCTCTTTCCACCATTTTATAAAACGAGCTTCACGGGTCTCTGTCTCAACGTCAGCACGATAATGTTCATTGGTGTTGATATACATCGTATCTACATACGTCATCAATTCTTTTAGAACTTTATTGAAATCTGATAGCCAATACACTGATTTTATTCCAGAGGTTTCAAAGGCTTCTTCTTTGGTCAATTTTTCTCCTTCCCAAATGGCAATATGCTCGTTGGTTTCTCTAAGGAATAAAATCTCTTTGTATTTCTCAAAAGGAGCATCGGGACAAAGTACCAAAATGCTTTCTTCCTGATCAACTCCACTCAAATAAAAAATATCCCTGTGTTGGGCAAAAGGCAATGTGCTGTCTGCACTCACTGGATAAATATCGTTAGAATTAAATATAGCGATACTGTTGGGTTTCATCTGAGCAACGAATTTCGCTCTGTTTTTGATGAAAAGGTTTTTGTCTATTCTGTGGTATTTCATAATTATTTGTTTTTTCTTTCGTATTCTTCAAATTCAAATTTGGTGCTTTTGATACCATTGATATAGTATTCATCTCCAACATCTCCCCACCAAGTATGTCCATGCCTTACACCATTAACATAGTTTATTTTCCACATAATTTCTTTACCTCTATAAACTATTTCGTATCCATTTTTCAAGCCATCTTTATATTCAGTTGTTCCATTTAAAACACCTTTATTGTAAGATTCTACAACACCTGTCATCTTTCCATTTTTCCATTCTGAAATAGCATATTCTTCAGAATTAACAACTACTTTATATTTACCATTTAACAACTTGTTATCTTTTTTAACGATAATTAAAGTAGAATCACTATTGATTTCATAGTCAAGTTCATCAAGTAGAACTGTTTTTAATTCTTGTGCTTGGCTTTGCCACAAGAAAAAAATAAAGAAATATTTTAGAATTTTCATTTGTTTATTTTTTATGGTATCACAATTTGTGATAGGGTTACAACATTCCTGCAATCTCTGTGTGATTGTTACAAATGTAGGTAATAACGTATTGATTGTCTTTTTTTTCAAAGAAAACATACCAAGTTGTTCTGTCATTTGCATTATAAAAAACATATTTTGTTCCTAACTGAATTAGTTCGAGAGGTGTGTTTCGGTAAGGTAAAATATTGATGTTGTTTTCTATAAAATCAATCAGATTATCTTTGTAAGAAACAGCATTTTCGAGGAACGAAAAATATTCTTTAGAATAGAGAATATAAACCAATTCATTGATGTAATGTTCAACTTCAGGTTTGTAAAATATCTCTATTTTTTCCATTCCAATGACTTTAAAAACTCGGTTGTCCGTTTTTTGAGCTCATCGGAAGAAATGCAGTTTTTTATTTCTTTTTCAAAATCAAAAGACTGTTGTTTTTGGAAATTTTCTATTTGTTCGATGATTTCTGTACTTTCAACAGAGTTAATCCAATCAATAATTTCTTTTTTTCTTGTTGCTACCTCGTTCATATTCAAAAGGTTTTAATAGACTATAAAGGTAATAAATTTTTAAAACTTATCACATTTTGTGATAAGCTTAAACCTTAAACAAAAATCACGGAATCCACTTTTTCTCAAAATTCGGTTTTCTTTTTTCGAGGAAAGCATCACGACCTTCTTTGGCTTCTTCTGTCATATAAGCTAATCGGGTTACTTCTCCTGCAAAAACCTGCTGTCCGACCATTCCGTCATCTGTAAGATTCATTGCAAATTTGAGCATTTTTATCGAAGTCGGAGATTTGGCCAAAATCTCTTGAGCCCATTGATAAGCCGTATCTTCTAGCTCATCGTGAGGAATAACTGCATTTACCATTCCCATTTCGTAGGCTTCCTGTGCTGAATAATTTCTTCCTAAAAAGAAAATCTCTCTAGCTTTTTTCTGACCTACCATTTTAGCCAAATAAGCCGAACCATAACCTGCATCAAAACTGGTTACGTCTGCATCGGTTTGTTTGAAAATAGCGTGTTCTTTGCTAGCCAAAGTCAAATCACAAACCACGTGAAGTGAATGTCCGCCGCCCACAGCCCAACCATTCACTACACAAATAACTGCTTTTGGCATAAAGCGAATGAGTCGTTGTACTTCCAAAATGTTCAGCCTGTGATAACCATCTTCACCTACATAGCCTTGATGACCTCTGGCACGTTGATCGCCACCACTACAAAATGACCAACCTCCGTCTTTTGGAGAAGGTCCTTCGGAAGACAAAAGCACCACTCCGATTGAAGTGTCCTCATGTGCGTCCTTAAAAGCATCTAGTAATTCAGAGGTGGTTTTCGGTCGAAAAGCATTTCGAACCTCTGGTCTGTTGAAGGCAATTCTCGCCACTCCGTCACATTTCTTATAGGTAATGTCTTCGTAAGTTTTTGCTGTAACCCAATTTATAGCACTCATTTTTTTAGTATTTTAGCCAAAATTACATATTTTAGAACTCAAAAACCATTTTTAGCACTATGAAAAAAATAATATTATCAGCCTTTAGCCTCTTTGCTTGTGTTGCTTTTTCTCAAGAATATAAGTTTCAGCATGTTATTGACCTAGAGACTTTACCTGTGGTTTCTCAAGACAAAACGGGTACTTGTTGGAGTTATGCCACCACTTCATTCATAGAGTCAGAAATCATTAGAACTACCGGGAAGCGTATTGATCTCTCTGAGATGTATAATGTCAGAAACACCTATATGGAGAAGGCTGAGAATTATGTGATGCGTCAAGGTGCAGCAAGATTCTCTCAAGGAGGATTAGCTCATGACGTACTAAATAGTGTACAGAAACACGGCTTAGTGCCACTCGATGCCTTCCACGGAAAAGAGGAAAGCGATAAGATGCACGACCATTCAGAAGTAGAAAAAGCACTCAAAGGAATGCTTGATGGTTTTGCAAATACAAAAAAACTTTCGCCAAAATGGAAACAAGCCGTGATCGCTGTACTAGATGTTTATATGGGAGAAAACCCGACGGAGTTTACTTTTGAAGGAAAAAAATACACTCCGAAAAGTTTTTTGACTTATACCAAAATCAATCCGAAAGACTATATTTCACTTACTTCGTTTACACACCAGCCTTTTTATGAAAGTTTTATTCTGAATATTCCTGATAACTTCTCTAATGGCAGCTTTTATAACTTACCGTTAGATGAATTTATTGAGAATATCGATAATGCACTTGCCAGAGGTTTTAGCGTTGCACTAGATTGTGATGTGAGTGAAATTGGTTTCTCAGCCAAAGAAGGGGTTGCTGTAGTTCCTGTAAATACTGATGATAAAGAAAAGATGTTCTTAAAAGAAATTCAGCCTGAGGTAGTAGTCACTCCAGCCCTTCGCCAGCAGGAATTTGAGAATTTCAACACACAAGATGACCATTTGATGCACATTACTGGGAAGGTAAAAGACCAAAAAGGAAATATTTACTATGCCGTGAAGAACTCTTGGGGAAGTGGAAGCGAACGTGTAGGAAATAACGGATATATCTATATGAGTGTTGCTTATTTAAAACTAAAAACCATTGCTGTTTTAGTACATAAAGATGCTTTAGTTACAAAGACCAAGAAAACCTTAAAACTTTAAAAAAACAGATTTTTGTATCCAATGAAAATCTATAAATCAAAAGTATCGGGTATGGCTTATGGACTGTTCTTTTTCACAGCAACCCTGCTCATTTTACCTGTGTTTAACGGTATGACAACAGAAGATTTACAAAGCAAAGGTTTTTGGATTTATCTAGGTTTTGTACTCTTAATGCTTATCGCTCTTATTAAAATGTTATTTTATACCTCTTATACTATTAAAGACGGATTTTTAAAACATCGTTCTGGTCCGTTTTATGGCGAGTTGAAAATTAGTAGTATCCAAAAAATAATATATCATTCGGGATGGTATGTGCCTGTGCTTTATAGGCCTGCAACAGCTACTATCGGGATTATTATTAAATACAACACCTATGACGATATTTATTTTTCCCCAGAAGATAGAGACACTTTTGTGGCTGATTTGTTGAAAATAAATCCTGAGATAGAAGTTATCAAAAGCAAAAATTAAGTTGGTTTAGAAACGGAAAAATCTTAAATATTTACTAATTATTATATAAAAAAGCTATATTTGGAATCTGAAAAATCAACAAAAACTTAAATAATGTCTATCTGGAAAACCAAATCAATGACTCAATTAATAGACGAGTCATCAGAATCAGAAAAAGGATTAAAGAGAACATTGTCCTCCAGAGCACTCGTTGCGCTAGGGATTGGAGCCATTATCGGAGCGGGATTATTTTCGCTTACAGGTATTGCGGCAGCTGATCACGCCGGACCTGCTGTAACGCTGTCTTTCGTGCTAGCGGCTGTAGGCTGTGGTTTTGCAGGACTTTGTTATGCGGAGTTTGCCTCGATGATTCCTGTTGCAGGAAGTGCTTATACCTATTCGTATGCTACTATGGGTGAATTTATCGCTTGGATTATCGGCTGGGATTTGGTTCTTGAATATGCCTTAGGTGCAGCTACCGTTGGGGTGAGTTGGTCTTCCTATCTCAATGAATTACTCAAGCAATACGATATGGCAATCCCTATGGAATTTGCTTCCTCCCCAGCAGAGGGCGGAATTATAAATTTACCAGCCATAGTCATCGTCTGTTTGCTTTCCTTGCTCTTGATACGCGGTATGCGACAATCAGCAGCGATCAATAATGTTTTGGTCATTATCAAAGTAGCCGTAGTTATTTTATTTATCATCTTAGGATGGAAGTTTATTAATCCTGAGTTTCATACACCATTTATTCCTGAAAATACTGGTGGAAGTTTCGGTGGTTTCCCTGGAATAGCGGCTGGAGCAGCACTCGTATTCTTTGCCTTTATCGGTTTTGATGCAGTTTCTACAGCGGCTCAAGAAGCTAAAAATCCGCAGAAAAGCATGCCTATAGGTATTCTTGGTTCGCTAATGATTTGTACGATACTATATGTGTTATTTTCATATGTAATGACTGGATTAGTACCGTATCAAATCTTCAAAGGCGATGCTTCGCCAGCGGCTACAGCTTTTGCTGTAACAGGATATGATTTTCTACAAACTACACTTATCATCGCTATCTTAGCCGGCTATACTTCGGTGATATTAGTGTTGCTTATGGGACAAAGTAGAGTGTTCTATTCGATGAGTAAAGATGGTTTATTGCCAAAAGTATTTGGAGAAATCCACGCTAAATTCCGTACACCTTGGAAAACTAATGTTTTCTTTATGTTATTTGTCAGTGTTTTTGCAGGTTTTGTGCCGATTAAAGACCTAGGACATATGGTGAGTATCGGGACGCTATTTGCGTTTTCACTAGTGTGTATTGGTATATTGGTGATGCGTAAGAAATCTCCGGATTTACCAAGGGCTTTCAAAACGCCTTTAGTACCTTTCGTACCAATTGCTGGAGTGCTGATTTGTGGATATCTGATGTTCTCACTAGAGATAGAAAGCTGGTATCGACTAGGGATTTGGTTGCTTCTAGGAATAATCATTTATTTCTTTTATGGTAAAAAACACTCAAAACTAAGCAACCAATAATAAATCCTAAAAATAAATTTATCATATATTCACGGAAAAGAGGAGCTAGATATTTATGATATGTAGCTCTTTTGAATAAAGAAAATAAGTAAATTAGAAATTAACTTTTGTGCTTGTCACCCTCTACAATTAAATTTATGAAAACAGTATTTATCACAGGTGCTACTTCAGGAATCGGCAAAGAAACAGCCCGAGTTCTGGCCCAAAAAAAATACAGACTAATCCTTTGCGGCAGGAATAAGCAAGTGTTGGACGAAATGAAAAACTCCTTAGACACGCCAGTACATATTTGTTGTTTTGATGTGAGAGATAAAGTAGCTGTTTTTGAACAAGTAGCTAATCTGCCTACTGAGTTTCGCCAAATAGATATACTCATCAATAATGCGGGTAATGCACACGGATTAGCCACCTTTGACAAAGCTGATTTAGAAGATTTAGAAGCGATGATCGATATTAACGTCAAAGGATTGATTTATGTCACCAAGGCAGTGTTGCCACTAATACCCGTTGATAAAGAAGGGCATATCATCAACATTTCTTCTACTGCGGGTAAGGAAGTCTATCTCAATGCAGCGACCTATTGCGCTTCAAAATTCGCCGTAGAAGCACTGACCAAAGGTATGCGTCTCGATCTTTTAGCACTTGGAATCAAAGTAACCAGTATTGCTCCAGGAGCGGTGAATACTAACTTCTCGACAGTGCGCTTCAAAGGTGACAAAGAACGAGCTGACAGTGTATATGAGGGTTATCAACCACTCGTGGCTGAAGATGTAGCTAACACTGTCCTTTTCGCTATTGAGCAACCCGTCCACGTTCAACTTGCAGACATAACCATTCTGCCAAAAGCACAGGCTGGAGTAGGGAACATCAGAAGGAAATAGTACATCCGAAAAATATCAAATGAAACTAATACGCACTTTTTTGGTTTTGAGTTTGCTATTGTTGGTTTTTGCTATGAGTTCATCCGCTATTTTAGCATCAACACCCACATAGGTACAGTCTTGTTTGACTTCAATAACGCCCAGTTGTTCTTTTTGGATACCACCTTGCTTAAAGAATAAACCTGCGATATCTCCTTTTGATATTTTATCGCGTCTTCCTCCACCAACATAGATGGTTTTCCATTGTATCGGTAGTGGTGCAGCTTTTTGGTTGTCTTTGATGGTAAGCACTTCTGGTGCAATTTCTTGAATAAAATCAGGAAGATCTTCGTCTTTCCCTTGTAGGATATACGCAACACCATCGCGATTCATTCGCGCTGTTCGTCCGTTTCTGTGGGTGAATTCCTTTTCACGAGGTGGTAGGTGATAATGAAGGATAAATTTTATTTCAGGAATATCTAATCCACGAGCAGCTAAATCAGTCGCCAAAAGCAATCTAGAAGTACCATTTCTGAATTTAATCAGCGCGCGCTCACGGTCGATTTGTTCCATACCGCCATGGAAGCATTCGTGTGCAATATTGTTTTGGATTAAGAAGTCACTCACTCTATCAAGTGCATCCTTGAAATTGCAGAAGATAATTCCAGGTTGATATCCAATATAATTCAGTGTGTTTTTTAAGGTATTCAGTTTGTCCTTATCGGGCGAAAGCACTAGTTTAATAGTGAGTTGTGAATCGCCTTCTTTGAGGTAATTGATAAAAACAGGTCTTTGTAGCCCTACGAAATTCGGTATTTTTACATCACTGGTCGCCGAGGTGAGTATTCTTTGTTGAAGATTAGGTAGCGCTCCTACAATATCAGCCATTTCGTTTTCAAAGCCTATTTCGAGCGATTTATCATATTCATCGAGCACAAGGGTATGGATGTGTTCTAACGAGAAATTATCTCTTCTGAGTCTATCTGCCACACGGCCAGGCGTTCCGATTAGGATGGCAGGTCTGTGTTTTAAATCTATTTTATCTAATGCACCTGCACGTCCGCCATATACGGCATTTACCTTGAATCCAGAGCCCATTTTCCGCACGACCTGTTCGATTTGCTGTGCCAATTCACGTGTAGGCACGAGTATCAAAATCTGAATTTCAGTACAAGTCAAATCTATTCTCTCCATTAGTGGCAGTAAGAAAGCAAGCGTCTTACCAGTTCCCGTAGGCGAAAGCAAGACTACATCTGACTTTGTTCGGATAGTTTTGCTCGCTTCTTCCTGCATAGGGTTAAGCGCTGTGATATCAAATTTATGGAGAAACGAGTCTGTGTGCATAGTATGGGATATTTCTTTTTTGTTCTTGCTTATTTATAGACATAGAACAAAAGTACTGTTTATTATAATTCTGAATTTGTTATGAAAAGTTCTTGTTATGGATTGGCTAATAGAAGTACCAGAAAAGCTAGATTCCAGAATGTTATTCTTTAGTTCCCCACGGAGCGCTAGGAGTTTCAACCGTTTTTGTCAAATCAAAACGAACCGAAAATAAACGTTCGCTACCAATGCGGCGCAGGTTATAGGTGAAACTAGTAGCATCAATGCTAAACCACCAAAGATTCGTAGCCGCTAGGGGTAATATCTCAGTCGTATGTGTATCTGCAGGAAACATTTGAAGGTGTTCTAGACCTACGTTTGAGCTGATACCTCCATATTGTGTGAGTTCTTCTTCGCTGCCATCGGGGTTGCGATGGTCATGTTTTAGGCTTAAGATTTTATCTTCATTGAGGCGCAAAACCCAGGTTCTCGATTTGTCCTCACCTACAAAAAAAGGAATTCTAATTTCGTTCTCTTTGCATAAACGCACGTGCATTATTAGCTTTTCACCTGTAAAACCGTCGCCTTCAACTGCACCAGCGATGATTTCACCTTGATATGACTTTCCACAGTGCGACTGCAATTGGCTCCAGAATTTTTCTGAATTAGTTTGTTCTTGAGAAAATAGCAATAAAGGTAATAGCAGTAAAAGAAATCCTGTTTTTTTCATTTTGAAAGCGAGTTATATGAGTATAGAGTCATAAACATACAAAAATAAAATTTGAATGCTCTGAGTTTTCGAAGTAGAGATCAAAAAAGCCCAACAAATTTTTTGTTAGGCTTTTTGATAAGTGATTTTTTAGTCGATATCAATGAGTTGAAGACAATTGGATAACTCAGGTTTTCCTTCAATAAAAACTAGAAGCCAAGCTTTTAGTTCTTCTAATTCATAAGGCAAAAGTGCATTGAGTGCTTTTTCTAGCTCTTTACAAAACAGAACTGGATCAAAACTCACACTTTCTAAGACCTTTTTAGTATACGTAAACATATTTCTTCCCATTTCTAGTTTATAAATTAGGTGGCGGCTCCCTTTATCTAACGAAAACAAAGATATTAAAATTATTATTCTAAATGTTAAATTTTTGCTTCAATTTTATGTGCAATTGTCATTTCTCTTTTTCCGATAGGGCCTTGCGTCTTCTGAACTGTGAAGCCACTTTCTTTTAGGTTTTTGGTAACTAGACCTCTACAGGCATAGGTGGTCAAGATTCCCTCTTTTTTAAGCGACTTAAACATGCGCTGAAAAATAGCCAAACTCCAGAGTTCAGGTTGCACTCTATAGCCAAAAGCATCGAAATATATCAAATCAAATTTGTTTTCGAAGATAATATCCTCGAATTTCATTTGGTGTTTTGTCAGTGTAAAAGTAGGGGAGATGTGATTCTCTTTTTCCCATTCAGATTCGTGGAGTTTAATAAAATCTTTTTTATGATGTTCGGCGTTTAGCAATACATCAAAATTGAGTTGGGTGTAGGTGTCAGCTGTTACAGGGAAAGCTTCTATACCTGTGTATTTGATGTTCTGACTTCTTTTCTGACTTTCTAAAAGTGTGATGAAGGCATTCAGACCTGTTCCGAAACCAATCTCAAGAATCGATACTTCTTTGCGCTCAGCAAAAAAGTCAAGTCCGTTTTTGATAAAGACGTGATAGGCTTCTTGAATGGCGCCGTGTTTGGAATGATAGCTTTCGTTCCACTCCGGTAAGTGAATGGTCAGCGAGCCGTCATCGGTTTGTAAGAGTTCTTTTTTGAGGTTACTCATGTTTGATTTCTATTTCAAACATTACATCCCAGTTTTTACCGGTAACGAAAATTGTTTTGGACTCAGGATTATAGGCAATTCCGTTGAGCACGTCTAGCTCTGAATGTTGCGTTACTTTTGATTTTAATGCTGATAAATCAACTACATATTCAACCGTTCCTGTCTTAGGATCAATAATCGCTATGGCGTCTTTTGTGTAGATGTTAGCATAAATTTTTCCGTCAATCCACTCCATTTCATTGATGCCTGGAATTTTGGTCTGTGCGGTATACACATTAAAGTAGTCAATTTCTTTGTTGGTCTCTGGATCAACGATATATATCGTTTCTGTTCCGTCAGACCAATATAGGTTTGTGCCGTCATTGGTAAGTCCCCAGCCCTCGATATCTTTGAAGTAGTTGAATTCATCGATTTTCTCTAGTGTTTTTGGGTCATACACCATAGCAATCTTTTCTCTCCAAGTCAATTGATAAACTTTGCCATTTAGTATGGTTAGTCCTTCACCGAAGTATTTGTTGTCTAATTTTTTGCCAGTCAATACTTTTCCGGTTTTGACATCAGTTCGTCTTACTGATGAACGTCCGTATTGACCAGTACTTTCGAATAAAATACCTTCATAAAACTCTAAGCCTTGCGTATATGCCCCAATATCGTGGTTATAGGTGTTTAGTATTTCGTAGTCTAATAGTTTAGGCTCTACACTCGGAACAACCTCGATGCTAGTGCCAATTTCCTCTGATGTATTGCCATAGAATACCAAGCCTTTGATGGATTTCTTACCGAATTTATGGTTGGCAAGACTGTATTCAAATGGACTTTGACCTTTAGTCGTACCAATCTTCTTGTTGTCAAAATAATATACAACCGAATCTACTGTCTTATTTTTATCGTTGATTATCTCTAGAGAAATAGTTTCGTTAGCCTTGTGGTGTTGCTTGAGTATAGAAGTATTGAGTCTAAAAGCAGGACTTTCATCTTCACAAGAAAAAAGAACAGTGCTTAATCCTAATAGTATGAGTAGTTTATGTGTTTTCATGAGTGTTTATAGGTGATAAAGTGAATCGAATGCTTGCAAAGATAAAAAATTATCGTACTTTTGCAAACGGCAAGTCCTACACGACCAGCTCCTGTAGAATCCTCCAGGGTGGGAACACAGCAAAGGTATATGGTTGAGCGGTGCGATGTAGGTCGCTTGCCATTTTTTGTTTATAACCTCCACTACAACTTCACTTTACATTTTCACGAAAAAGAAACTATATAAAAGAATCTTTATTCTTAAACCATTCTTGATTGATAGTGTCTATATAGTTTAATACTTCATCTTTTCCTTTTTCTTCTAACGAAGAGGTGATGAAATAATCAGGAAATTCTGCCCAACCGTCTGCAAGTAGCTGCTTTTTATAGCTTGAAATATGATTTTCAATTTTGGTTTTTGCTATTTTGTCGGATTTAGTAAAAATAATTGAAAAAGGAATCTCGCTTTCTCCTAAATACCTCAAGAAATCAAGGTCAATTTGTTGTGCATCCAATCTGATGTCAATTAAAACAAAAGCACAGACTAACTGCATTCGCTGCTCAAAATAATCAGTGATAAACTGCTGGAAGCTGGCTTTAGTTTTTTTAGAAACTTTGGCATAGCCGTAGCCAGGTAAATCTACTAAAAACCAATTTGAATTTATCTTAAAATGGTTGATAAGCTGTGTTTTTCCGGGCTTTGCTGAGGTTTTAGCTAGGTTCTTGTTTCCGGTAAGCATATTTATAAGCGAACTCTTCCCGACGTTAGAACGTCCGATAAATGCATATTCCGGGAGTAACTCTTTCGGACATTTGCTAACCTCAGAGTTGCTGATTACAAATTCTGCTGTATTTACTTTCATGATAGGTGGTTGTATTTGAAGTCTATTCTTCTAGACTATTATGATCCTGAGTCAGGATAGGATAGAGCTCAGCTTAGAACTTTCTTTTCAAAAGCCACTCATACATCAAACGATTGAATTCATCTGGATGTTCCATCATCGCTGCGTGTCCACATTTGTCAATCCAATAAAGGTCTGAATCAGGCAAGAGGGCATTGAACTCTTCGGCTACTTCCGGAGGTGTAACTTTGTCGTTTTTTCCCCAAATAATACAGGTAGGTGTAGTCATTTTTGGCAAGTCCTTAGCCATATTATGACGGATTGCACTTTTGGCAATTGTTAGGGTTTTGATGAGTTTTATTCTGTCATTGACCGTTGCAAAAACTTCGTCTACGATTTCTTTGGTAGCAACCTCAGGGTCATAAAAAACATCCTGAGCTTTCTTTTTGATATACTCATAATCACCTCTTTTTGGATAGCTCTCGCCCATAGCGCTCTCGTAAAGCCCTGAGCTTCCTGTGATGATAAGCCCTGCCATTTTCTCAGGATACATTTTGGTGTGATATAAAGCAATATGACCTCCTAGGGAATTACCCAACAAGATTACTTTTTCATAACCTTTATAGGTGATGAAGTCTTTGACAAACTTGGCGAAAGCCTTTACGTTAGTCTTTAGTATGTTTTGAGTATATATAGGGAGTTCTGGAATGACAATCTTGTATCCTTTTTCTGGGAAAAAATTGGCTACACCATCAAAATTGCTCAATCCACCCATAAGTCCGTGAAGAATTATGATGGGAATTCCTTCTCCTTTTTCGAAATAAGTATATTTTTTGTCTTTTGTAAGCTCTTTGTTCATTTTTCAATTTCCAAATTCAGACAAATATACTATAATAAGGTTTAGATAAAAGAAAAAATAAGATAATTTTCACAACGAAAATTATCTTATTTTCTTTTGAAATAACGATAAACACTAGGCTTGTATCTTAACTAACTTGTGTTTATATCATTCACAATCAATGTCTTTAATCGCACTAAAAAGCGGTTTCTTTTTGAGGATTAAGACTCTTTCTGTTGTGTTTCTGAAGTATTCGTATTTATCATTTGCCATAATTTATCCTTTAGTTCCACTAATCCTTGCTGTGCGACAGATGAGATAAACAGGTAAGGTGTTTTCTTAAACTGCTTGTCTAATTCTTTTTTCATTTCTGCTTTGAGCTCGTCATCAAGCATATCTGATTTAGATATTGCCACGAGTCTATCCTTGTCTAACAGATCAGGATTATACTGGGTAAGTTCGTTGAGCAAAATATCATATTCCTTTTTAATATCAGTTGCATCTGCAGGAATTAAGAATAATAAGGTTGAATTACGCTCAATATGGCGTAGGAAATAATGTCCTAGTCCTTTTCCGTCTGCAGCTCCTTCTATAATTCCAGGAATATCAGCCATTACAAAAGATTGAAAATCTCTATATTCTACGATTCCTAGATTAGGTTTAAGTGTCGTAAAGGCATAATCAGCAATTTTTGGTTTTGCCGAGGTTATGACTGATAAAAGTGTCGATTTTCCAGCATTAGGGAAGCCTACAAGACCTACATCAGCTAGTATTTTTAATTCTAAGATGATATCGAGTTCTTGTCCTTCTAATCCGGGTTGTGCGTATCTGGGGGTTTGGTTTGTAGAAGAACGGAAGTGCCAGTTTCCGAGCCCGCCTTTTCCTCCTAAAGCCAAAATTCTTTTCTCGCCTTGTTCTGTGATTTCAAATAATACTTCACCTGTATCTCTGTCTTTTACGACAGTTCCTAGTGGTACTTCAATATATTTGTCCTCTCCATCAGCGCCCGTACTACGCGAACTTCCTCCATCGCCACCGTGTCCTGCTTTGATATGTCTGGCAAACTTCAAGTGATGTAGTGTCCATAAGTTTTGATTTCCTACAAGATATACGTGCCCGCCTCGTCCTCCATCGCCTCCATCAGGTCCTCCTTTGTCAATAAATTTTTCTCTGTGAAGATGCGTTGATCCTCGACCTCCTTTGCCTGAAGCCACAAAAATCTTTACGTAATCTACAAAATTCCCTTCTGTCATGGTGGTTGTATTATCTGTCTTTTTTTTAAAGTGACAAAGTTAATAAAATTAGCTGAGTGATTTACGGCTAAGCCTCGAAAGCAAAAACAAAATAGTTTGAGTGTGCCGATCTATCTAAATTACTTTAAATAGATAATTATTAGTCGATAGTGATAAGAAGTAGGCTAGGCTTCTTGTGTGTCATCCTCATCCATCTCTATAAATGTAGGATTAGCCATTAGCTTATCGGCCAAGGTCTCTATTTTATCAGTTATAGTAGTAGTCATAAAAATGCGTTGAGTCTTCTCGATTGCATCAGAAAGTCTGGTGATAATTTGTTCATGCCTGCTTTTGAGGATGTTATCCACATCATCAATTACAAACATTTTGAGACGGTTGATATCAAAACCTGCTCCTGAGAACATCTCTCCCAATCTCTTAGGCGTTCCGATTAGTACGTCTATACCAATAGAGATTTTGTTTTTGTCGTCGTCTAAATTGGTTTGCTCATAGGTATAGCTCACTCTGAGGTCGTTGTGTTTGTTGAGTGTTTCAAAAATCTGTACCATTTCCATCACGCGTTCTCTGTTCTCAACGATGATAAGTGCTCTAGGCGAATGTTCATAAGGCTCTACTAAGCGTTGGATGATGTTTAACACGATTGTAGTAGATTTACCGCTTTTGTCAGGCGAACTAATCACTAGGTCAGCACCACTTTTGATAAGTGAGAAAGTTTCCTTTTGTAGAATGTTGGCGTTGGTTAGGCTGCTTTCTGATAAAGAAAGATTTAGATTTGAATTGATTTTTTTTAGAAACACGGTGTTGTCTTTTTTTGTAACTTTACAAAAGTACTAAAAAGAGTTCACACTGAGACTTTAGTGTGCGTATGTTTGATAAAACTCTTTACAAAAATACATATCCAAGCTAAATTTATTGATTATAGATAAAATCTATTCCACTATAAAAACATATAATAAAGGTTTATGGTATTTTTAGTTAGAGTTGGTATCTTTGCATAAGAAAAATAACAATAACCTTTTAAAACAATAATTTACTATGGCATTAGTTGGAAAAAAATTCCCAAACATTACAGTGGACGCAATCTCAGAAATGGGAGATGATTTAAGAATCAACGTGTTGGAAGAGGCTACTAAAAATAATAAAAAAGTAATTTTATTCTGGTATCCAAAAGATTTCACTTTTGTATGTCCTACAGAATTACACGCTTTTCAAGAAGCTAAGGCTGAATTTGAAAAGAGAAACACGATGATTATTGGTGCTTCAGTAGATACAAACGAAGTTCACTTTGCTTGGTTAAACACTCCAAAAGATCAAGGAGGAATCGAAGGTGTTACTTATCCATTATTGGCAGATACGACAAGAAACCTGTCAAATGCTTTAGGTATTCTTGATGCAGAGCACGTATATAACGAAGAGCACGATACAGTTATGGTTGAGGGTTCTAATGTTACTTACAGAGCTACTTATCTTATTGATGAGACTGGAAAAGTATTCCACGAATCAGTTAATGATATGCCACTTGGTAGAAACGTAAAAGAATATCTAAGACTAATTGATGCGTACGCACACGTTCAAAACCACGGAGAGGTTTGTCCTGCAAACTGGGAAGAGGGTAAAGATGCGATGAACGCTGACAGAAAAAGTACTGCTGAATACCTAGCAAAACATTAATCACAATTTGTTTTGAAAATCAGGCTGATGCTTTAAGGTATTGGCCTGAAATTCAAAACTACAAAACACAACTACCTTATGTTAATAGAATTAGAAAACGATAATTTACAGGAATTAGTAGGTTCGCATAACAAAGTAGCAGTTCAGTTTTCAGCTTCGTGGTGTGGCAATTGCCGTATAATGAAGCCGAAATTCAAAAAACTTTCGACTGAAAAAGAAGAAATTACATTTGTTATCGTAGATGCCGAGAAGTTTCCTGAATCAAGAAAATTAGCCAACGTTTCGAACTTGCCTACATTCGCAACTTTTGTAGACGGAAAGCTAGTAGGAGAAGTGCAAACCAACAAACAAGAAGTTTTAAATCAATTAATCGATGAAATTACCAATAATTAGACAACTAACCCAGTTTATCAATGATAATGACGAGGACTATATCGTCGAAACATTAGAGGTGCTGGAGAATCTAACAGAAGTATCTTCACTCAAAGATCAGGAGTTAGACGTGATTGGTGAATTGATTTCGAATATGTATGGAGCCTTGGAGGTACATAAAATGACCAAAGAGGGAACCGACCCAAAAGAAGCACTAAATCTTTTTATGAAAAGAGTTTTAGGGTCTATCGACAAATAAGAAGAAACGCACAAAACACAAACAACAGCGCCTTCGGGCAAAAACAAAGGCTTCCTTTTAGGGAAGCCTTTGTTATTTATAAGCAATGCTGTTTTTAAACCTTCACAGTCCATCCGAAGATGTCTTCGTCTGCTTTGTACTGAATATTATTCAGTTTGTCTTTTAGGAGCATTGCATAAGATTGCTCTAATTTCGGAAGTTCGTAATAGGTTTCATTGTGCGAGAACCCAACAATCGGATTTACCACAGCGGCTGTACCTGACCCAAAAATCTCCAATAGCGAACCATCTTTGTAAGCTGCTATGAGTTCTGAAACCAATACCGAACGCACTTCAACCTTAAGTCCTAGGTGTTTGGCAAGCTCAATTAAGCTTTTTCTGGTCACTCCATCTAAGATTCGTTCGCTCGCTGGAGCAGTATAAAGCGTGTCGCCCATTCTGAACCATACGTTCATCGTTCCGGCTTCTTCGAGCTTCGTATGTGTTGCATCATCAGTCCAGATGATTTGCTGGAAACCTTTTTCGTTTGCCAATTTCGTCGGATAGAATTGACCAGCGTAGTTTCCTGCCGCTTTTGCAGCACCTATACCACCATTGGCAGCACGGCTATAGTGATCAGCAATAACCACTTTTACTTCTCCTGAATAATAGGATTTAGCAGGTGACAACACTATCGAGAATCTATATGCAGATGAAGGTGAAGCCGTAACTCCAACTCCGGTAGCAATCATAAACGGACGAATATATAGTGCGTTTCCTTTTCCTTTTTTTACCCAATCTTGATCAATTCTTATCAGCTCTTTCAAGCCTTCCATAAATATCTCTTCAGGGATTTCAGGCATAGCAAGACGTACAGCTGATTTATTTAATCTTTTGTGATTCTCGTCAGGGCGGAATAACCAGATTTCATCATCATCGGTTTTGTAGGCTTTCATTCCTTCAAAAATAGCTTGACCATAATGGAAAACCTTTGAGGCAGGATCCATCATAAAGGGCGCATAAGGCATAATAACAGGCTTTTCCCAAGCTCCGTTTTTGAAGTCACAAACCAGCATATGGTCAGTGAAAACAGACCCGAACGCAAGGTTTTCAAAATCCACCTCTTGAATTCTAGTATGCTGAGATTTTTTAATTTCTAATCCTGTTGAAGTTTCTGTACTCATTAAATCTATATTTTAGATTCAAATATAATTTGAATAATTTATAAAATGATTTATAGCTGTTTATTGATTGGTTACAGCTGATAAAATCAGGGGTTTGATATTGTTTTATTTGACATTTTTAAGTTCTAAATCAAAAACCAAAATAGCATTCGGAGGAATTACGCCTCCAGCACCTCTTGATCCGTAGGCTAGGTCTGACGGAATAACAAATCGAGCCTTGTCACCCACACTAAGTAAAGAAATACCTTCATCCCAACCTGAAATAACTTGCCCTGTTCCTAGAACAAAATCAATTGGCTGATTTCTTTTGTATGACGAATCAAACACATCTCCGTTCTCTAGTGCTCCTGTGTAGTGTACCGAAACTGTTTTCCCTTTTTGAGCCTTAGTTCCGTTTCCTTTTTCGATGATTTTGTAGTATAATCCACTTTCAGTTTTATCAAAACCTGCTGTTAGTTTTTGCATGCGCTCTTGAGCTAGTCGTTTCTGTTCTGCAATTCTCTTTTCTCTAGAACCTTCAAAAGTTCTGAAAGCTTCAATAGCGTTCCATTTTTGAGCTTCTTCACCTACGCGTACAATTTCTAACGTCTCTATAATATCTCCTTGCTCGATTGCATCAACTATTTCTTGACCTTTGATCACTTTACCGAAAACTGTATGGTTGTCATCTAGCCAAGGTGTCGCCACGTGAGTAATAAAGAATTGAGATCCATTAGTTCCCTTTCCTGCATTAGCCATTGACAATACTCCAGGCCCGTCGTGTCTAAGGTCTTCGCGAAATTCATCGTCAAACTTATATCCAGCATCACCAGTTCCTGTTCCGAGTGGACATCCTCCTTGAATCATAAAATCAGCTATAACTCTATGAAAAGTCAAACCGTCGTAATAGGGTTTTCCTTGAGGACGTGCTGTATTTTCAAGGTTCCCTTCAGCAAGACCTACGAAGTTACCTACTGTTCCTGGTGTTTTATCGTGAGTTAATTTAACTAAAATTTCTCCCTTGCTCGTGTTGAATTTAGCGTAAATTCCGTTTTCCATAATATTCAAATTTTAAACCGCAAAAGTAGGCTTATTTTAGAAATTAGCGCCCCTAATTCACGTATTTTTATGATACAAGCCTATAAATCAATATGAATTTACGCTTTTAAAAGTTAAATTTGTGTTAAATTACACTACTGTGTGTTGCATAGTAGCTTCTTTTAGCCGTATGTTTGCATAAGAAAATACTAGGTGACCTAAGTTATTAGAAAAACCTATATTAAAACGTTCAAATAATCACAGCATGAATATAGAAAATACACGAGCGCAAATGCGAAAAGGTGTTTTGGAGTTCTGCATTCTATCTGTCTTAAAACAGAAAGAGGCATATACTTCAGAGATACTCAATACGCTAAAAGACGCCAAACTGCTGGTGGTTGAGGGCACAATATACCCTTTGCTAACACGGTTAAAAAATGACGGGTTGCTTAATTATCGTTGGGAGGAATCCTCAAGCGGCCCTCCGCGAAAATACTATGAACTCACCAAAGACGGCGAAATTTTTTTAGAAGGATTAGCAGAAACTTGGGATGAGTTGTCACAAGCAGTAGCTATTATTACCACTCAAAACTCTACCGAAAATGAATAAAACTGTAAACATAAATCTATGAGGAATATTTTTCCATATTGATGAGGATGCTTATCAAAAACTCTCCAACTACTTAGAAGCGATAAAAAGACATTTATCTGATGATGAAGGTAAGGCCGAAATTATGTCAGATATCGAGATTCGTATTTCTGAACTATTTTCTGAGAAAATTAGAAACCATAACCAAGTTATCTCGGTGAGAGACATTGACGAGGTTATTGCCATTATGGGTGAGCCAAAAGATTACAGAATTGATGATCAAGAACCAGAGCCAAAAACATACTATGCGCAGTATTCAAGTGCTTCTAGAAAATTGTACAGAGATGAGGATAATAATATTTTGGGTGGAGTACTCGCTGGTTTAGGACATTATTTCGGGATTGACAAAGTATGGCTCAGAATACTTTTCTTGGTACTTTTCTTCTTTTTCGGTACAGGCGGATTGATTTACATAATTCTTTGGATCATCATTCCTAGTGCGAAAACTACGGCTGAGAAGTTACAAATGAGAGGACAACCTGTGAATATCTCAAATATCGAAAAAAAAGTCCGTGAAGAGTTTGAGCGTTTTTCTGAGAAAGTAAATAATATAGATTATGATAAATTTACTAATAAAATCAATTCAAAGGCCAATAATTTCGGAAATGCCATAGGCAATTTTTTTACAGAAGTCTTTACAGTAGTTGGTAAAATCATAGGTTTTTGCTTGATAATTCTCTCCATAATAATGCTTGCTTCATTGCTGATTACGTTAGCTACACTAGGCACAGCCGAATATTTCCAACTACCTTGGATGGGAATTTCTGAAGTTTTTAATTATTCTGATGCACCTATTTGGTTGCTCGCAGTATTATTCTTCTTAGCCATCGGAATTCCATTTGTGTCGCTGCTCTTATTAGGCTTTAAAATCTTAATTCCGAACTCAAAACCTTTTGGTTATATATTCAGATACTCTATGTTTGTGATTTGGCTTATCTCGATTATCTCTCTGATAGTCATTGGTGTGCGACAAGCCTCTGAAGTAGCCTTTGAAGAAAAGACAACTGAAAAACACTCGGTTTTTGTAGAGCCTAGAGATACATTGAAGTTTGATATCGTATCAAATAACACATACGACAATTATGATTATACAGATTATAGATTGATGTTAGATCAAGATGACAATGAAATTATCTTCTCAAATAGGGTGTATTTTTATTTCCGTAAAACCAATGAGCCGCAAGCTTATATGGTTATAAACAAGCAGGCTGAAGGAAATTCACTGTTGAATGCTAGGAAAAGAGCAGAACAAGTGAAGTATAACTTGAATATAAACGGAAATCTCATCAATCTTGATAATTATTTGACTGCTGAGCTAAAATCAAAGTTCAGAAACCAAAAAGTAAGTGTCAATATTTATATTCCTGAAAATCAAGTTTTTATAGTAAATGGGCATCAAAAATCATACAGAAACCGCATCTTTATTGAAACCTCGGAAGGTAAGATGTTTATACAGCCAGGCAATTATTATGTATTGAAGGATACTAGATTTGAATGTTTAGATTGTATTACTGAGCCTGCAATTGAGCAAGAAAACCTTATAACGATTGATAATAATACAGATGAACAACCCGCAGCCGGGAGACTAATCATCAACTCTGACGGAATAATTATCAAAAACAAGTAATCGATAATTTAATTTTTTAAGCATTTTTTTTACCTTTACCTTAAAATCCATCTCAAATGATACAACTTATCTTTAAACTTGCTAAATTCTGGATGCTATTATTGCTGTCTTTTTTCTTTGTTAGCTGTGTAAAATACTCTACTAACGGTATCGGAAAGGATACAATTTCTGGAAGTGGCGTCATAGTTACGGAGCAACGCGATGCTTTTCATGAATTTAATAAACTTCAGGTGTCAAGTATGTTCAAGGTTGAAATAGAACAGGCATCGGTACAAGAAATTACAGTAATGGCTGATGACAACCTGATGCCATATATCAAAACTGAGATTGTAGATGCCACACTGAAAATCTATTTTGACAAAGTTTCTATCAGAAATCCTAAAGAACTCAAGGTGTTTGTAAAGATGCCCAAAATAGAAGGATTGACTGCTTCGTCATCCTCAGAGATTAAAGCAAATAATAAAATTACAACTAATCGTCTGCACTTAAAGACTAGCAGTACGGCAGAGATAGAACTCAACGAAGTGAGCACGCAGTCTTTTATAGCCGAAGCCAGTAGCGCATCAGAGATAGAAGTAAAGAAGATATATACCTTTGACCTAAACATAACTACATCCTCGACAGCAGATTTTGAAGCTTATGTAGAAGCCAATAAAGTGGATGTAAAGGCATCGAGTAGTTCTGACGTCAAGCTCAAAGGAAAAGCTTTAGAGATGAATATAACTACCTCATCAACAGCAACAGTAGATGCAAGAGAATTAATTGCCAATGACATTACGGTCACCTCATCGAGTAGCTCAACAGCTAAGGTGCACCCGGTACTTTTGTTAAAAGCAAAAGCATCATCAGCCTCGAGTGTTTTATATTATAATCCACCACAAACTTTAGACAAAACAACCTCTTCGGCTGCAAGTATCAAAAGTAAATAAGCAGGTTCTAATTAGTAACCACCAGTTGCAGAAATCAAATGTTTATTTTTTTGAGCAGAGATTTTTATATGGACAAAAAAATTCTATATTTGCACTGCCCAAAATGGGGATGTAGCTCAGCTGGTTAGAGCGCTTGGCTGGCAGTCAAGAGGTCGTGGGTTCGAATCCCATCTTCTCCACAATAAAAAAACGCAAACCCTTTAGTTAAAAAGGTTTGCGTTTTTTTTGGTTTAGCGTTTGACCGATTTTTGTATGGCTAAAAGCGCAATACTTCGGTCATAATACCAAAGCGGATAGTGCTTATTTGACGTTGGAAGTAGATGTTGTAATAATCCGAACCGTGATAGAACTGCACGAAGAAACCAATGTCCTCTAAGAATTTTGGATGGTAATAGAAAATCAAACTAGCATTTAGCCTTTTTGCTGTAATCAAATCCCAGTCGTTAATGCTGTCTAGCATCCACGAAGTCTCTACTTTCATAGAAAAATTTGCCTTTTGTTCGTTTTTATAATTACTTCCGAAAGGGAGTTTATATACTAAAAAATTATTGTGGAGGCGCAACGCGCTATATTGTCCATAGAGTTCTTCAATCATGGAGCTCTTTGGATGCATCTCAAGCGAGCTTTTTAGAAATATCATTGTGCTAAAGCGCTCATTATAATAAGATCTTAAAAAACCTGTTTCGATATAATTGGTTGAGAAACTACCTGACTTTAGGTTGATATTCCCATTATGGTCATAAAAGTCACCGTCTTGACCATTGGAGTGATGTGCAAGTTTACCAAACAAAACTAATTTATCGACAGCAGATTTTTCTCCTGTCAAATAATACAAAGTCATCTGCGGTAAATAACTCGGAGTTTTGATCGGGTTGGAGGGTTTATCATACATCCGAAGAATAATTTGAGCCGTAAGCACTGCCATCAATCTCGAATCTTTGCGCTCACGAACAATAAAGTTTGGACTGATATTAGCCTCAAATAAAAGCGGTTCGAGGTTACCGATATCTACCGGCAGCGTAACATAACTCTCACCCTGGTTGGCTTGTGCTATTTTTTCTAAACTTAGGCTGGGAGTGGGAATAGAATCCTTTATGGCTTGTGCCTGGAGGATATATGTGGTTAAAAAGACAAAAAGAGCTATTAGGATAAGTTTTCTCATACAATGATTTAATTCGTTTTTTTATAACTCAGCACTGCCCATGTATTCATCAAAACAGCATAAGCACTGATAATTATAAACTGTCGGCTAATGTCTGAAAACCCTGATCCTTTAAGCATTACCATCCGAATAACCTCTACGAAATAGCGAATAGGATTTAGTAAAGTAGTGTTTTGAGCCCACTCGGGCATACTCTCAATAGGAGTAAATAGGCCGCTCATCAAAATAAAAATTACTACAAAAAACCAAGCAATAAACATGGCTTGCTGTTGCGTATCCGTATAATTTGAAATCAACAATCCCATGCCTAAGATAACTAGCAAATATACTGCTGAAAAAAGATAAATCAATGCAATATTTCCGATAATTGGCACATCAAAAATAAATTTGGATACGAGTAGTCCTATCGTAAGTATCAGTATCCCTAACACCCAGAATGGGAAGAGTTTCCCGATAATGAACTGATGTTTTTTGATAGGTGTTACGTTAATCTGTTCTAGTGTTCCTATTTCTTTTTCACGCACGATGTTCATCCCAGACAGAAAAAGTGAGAGCATAGTTACCAGTAATACTAATATTCCTGGAACCATATAGGTCTTATAATTTAGCGTATTGTTGTACCAAAATGAAGGGATGGTCTCAATATTCACGGGTCTTAGGTGTTGGGCATCTTGTTGGTAGGCGTTCAGTAAAATATGCTGGTTATAATCCCCGATAATTTGACTGATATACACGTTCTCTACACCTGCTTTGGCACCGTCAATTGCATTGATATAGACAGCTAAATCAGCGTTTTTGTCTTTGACAAGATTTTTCTCAAAGTGCCTTGGTATTTCTAGAACAACTTCTACTTCTCCTTTTTCTAAGGCTTGATCAGCTAACCTTTTAGAGGAGAAATCCTTTTGAACATTAAAATATGTAGAAGCATTGAATTTGTCAATCAGTGTTCTTGAAGCTGATGATTTGTCATTGTCTACATAAGAAAAGGAGATGTTTTTGACCTCAAAAGTAGCGGCATTAGAGAGAATCAAAAGTTGTATTAGAGGTAAAATAAATATAATGGGCAGCATTGCTTTGTTGCGCATGATTTGCCTAAACTCCTTTTGGATGATATATAGGATCGTCTTCATTGCTTAGTTTTCTATAGGTGATATTATTTCTTATGAGTAGGTTTTAATCTCAAGAATTATTCGAGTCTGATTTTATAGGTTTTGATACTTAGGACTATAAAAAACAAAGACATAGACAGGAGAATCAACGTTTCTTTCCATAAAACAGCAATACCCACACCTTTGAGCATAATGCCTTTAAGGATGATAATAAACCATTTTGCTGGAATAATATTGCTGATGTATTGCAGTGGTAATGGCATACTGGATAGCGGAAAAATAAATCCAGAGAGTAGAATTACCGGAAGCATCAGTCCCATAAGCGATATCATTAGTGCGGCTTGTTGGGTTTCTGAGATGGTTGATATAAGTACGCCAAGGGTCAACGAGGTGATGATAAATAATACACTCTCCATCCCCAACAGGAATAAACTCCCTTGAACAGGTACGTCAAAGATGAAAATACTCAATAGTATAATAACCACTGCATTGATAATAGACAAGAATATATACGGAAAAACCTTACCGATAATCACTAAGAAGGGCTTTAACGGAGACACTAAGAGTATTTCCATAGTTCCCAATTCTTTTTCGCGCGTGATAGAAATTGAGGTCATCATGGCTGAAACCAGCATCAGGATTACGGTCATTACACCCGGCACAAAGTTGAATACACTTTTGAGTTCTGGGTTGTAATACATCTGAGATTGCAACCGAATCTGATACGGATGTATAGTCCTGCTGTTTTGCTCTTGTTGATGGAGTTGTAAGATTGCCTGAGTATAATTGGTAATCGTATTTGCCGTATTTGGGTCTGTAGCATCAGAGATGACTTGAATAGTTGCTTTTTTTTGCGTTTGTAGATTTTTGGCAAAGTCTTTTTCGAAAACCAAAACCGCCTTTATTTTCCCCTTTTTAAAGATATTCTCAATTTGGTTTTCAGAACCAATTTCATCTTGTATGTTGAAGTGTTTAGAAGCACTTATCTTGTTGATTATCTGTATGGTTTCCGCATCTTTTGATTTGTCTAAAAAAGCAATATTGACATTGTTAATTTCGTTAGTAATAGCAAAACCAAACAGCATAATCTGAGCTATGGGCATCCCAAAAAGGATAAACATAGAGCGTTTGTCACGAAAGATGTGATAGAATTCTTTTTTTATAAAACCGATAAATGTTCTCATGACCTGCTCTTTTATTTATTCAATATTTCGTGCTAACTTCAAGAAAACCTCACTCATAGAATTGACGTTGAATTGTTCTTTTAGCTTTTTTGGTGTATCTAATGCTTCAATTGCTCCGTCAACCATAATCGAAACACGGTTGCAATATTCCGCCTCATCCATATAATGTGTGGTGACAAAAATGGTGGTTCCTTTATCAGCTTCTGCATAGATGAGTTCCCAAAACTGCCTTCTGGTAATTGGGTCAACACCTCCTGTGGGTTCGTCTAGAAAAACAATCTTTGGTTCGTGTAGTAAAGCTACTGAGAAGGCTAACTTTTGTTTCCGCCCCAAAGGCAATATGCCAACGAGTTGATTTGCTACTTCTTGCAGCTGTAAAACTTCTATGAGTTTTTGGGTTTTGGCTTTGATTTGTTTTTGGGTTAAGCCATAAATACCGCCAAAAAATGTAATATTTTCTTTGATGGTCAAATCATCATACAGTGAGAACTTTTGACTCATATAACCTATGTTTCTCTTCACTGCATCGGCTTGTGTAAAAACATCCAAACCGCTTACAAGTGCGACACCGGAACTAGGAGTAGAAATTCCGATTAGTATTTTCATGACCGTAGTCTTGCCTGCACCATTGGCACCCAGAAACCCAAAAATCTCACCTTTATACACATCAAAAGAAATACTCTTGACAGCGGTAAAATCACCAAATTTCTTGGTCAGGTTTTTTACTTCTATTATCTTCTCGTCTTCCATTTTATTCCGATTGAGTTGCTACCGCTAATTCCATAAACACATCTTCAATAGTGGCAACCGTGGGGTGAATATCAATTTGATAGTGATCATTTTTGACCAAATATTCCTTTAGATCTTCTGGACTAAATTCACTTTGTGTATCTGTGTAATGTATGTATTCACCAAAGGCATACACATTGCCACTAGTGGGGTATTTTTTCAGATCTTGTATTAATTTATAGGTATCTGCACTGCTGATGTTATAAATATCTCTGTTGTGATTGGCTACAATTTGCTGAGGTGTGTCAATTTTAAGAATTTTCCCTTCTTGAATAAGCGCGATTCTATCACATAAAGCAGCTTCATCCATATAGGGTGTAGAGACCAAAATGGTAATTCCGTTTTGTTTCAGGCGTTTGAGTATTTCCCAAAACTCTTTGCGAGACACGGGGTCAACTCCGGTGGTGGGCTCGTCTAAAAACAAGACTTTGGGTTTGTGAATTAGCGCGCAACACAAAGCGAGTTTTTGTTTCATTCCACCTGATAGTTTGCCAGCTCTTCTGTGTTTGAAAGGAGCAATCTGCACGTAAATATCTTCGATTAATTCATAGTTTTCTTGGATAGTTGTACCAAAAATTGTCGCAAAAAAAGTTAGGTTTTCCTCTACGGTCAAATCTTGGTATAATGAGAATTTTCCAGGCATATAGCCAACGGCATTTCGGATGGATTTATACTGGCTTACCACATCATAACCCGCCACGCTTGCAGTGCCTTTATCGGCTATCAGAAGCGTAGTCAATATCCTGAAAAGTGTTGTTTTTCCCGCACCATCAGGTCCGATTAAACCAAACAATTCGCCATCAGCCACTTCAAAAGAGATATTGTCCACCGCTTTTAAGTTTTTGTATGACTTCGATAAATGCTGTACAGAAATACTCATTATTTGATTAGTAAAAAATTACTCTGTTCTAAAGCGTCAATCTTGTGCTTTACATTTACTTCAATTTTGATATAAACACCTGACTTTAAGTCAATTGTTACGTCGTTCTCATTACTAAAAACGGCATTGCCCGATACGCAAACTAGTAACGCAGGCACTTTAGTGATATGCTCTTTGAGTTGCTCTCCTTTTGCAATTTGCATAGCGATTACTTTTTGATCAGTAGGTTCGAATAACAAGTGGGTCTGCACGGCTTTGTCTGCTGTATGTAGGTCTTGTAAGTTCATAATAAATCGTGTTTTAGATATTAAAAATAGATAATGAGTGTACTGTTATTTAAGCCACATTTCAGCGGGCATGCCTATCTTTAGGCTACCATCATTTAGGACTTTTATTTTAACGGCATAAACAAGGTTTATTCGCTCTTCTTTGGTTTGGATAATTTTCGGAGTGAACTCCGCTTGTGAAGCAATCCAAGAAATCCTTCCGTTATAGGTTTTCATTTGGTCTTTACTGTCAATTTTCACCAAGACTTGTTTACCAATTCTTAGTGCTTCCAATTGTGCTTCACTTACAAATACCCTTAGGATCATCTCTGATAAATCAGCGATTTTATAGAGCGGTTTACCGAATGCAGTCAGCTCTCCAGGCTCTGCATATTTAGTCAAAACGGTTCCGCTAATAGGGTTGATAATCTTGCTCTTTTGTATTTGGTCATTGATTTTTTCAATCTGAACATTTAAGCTTTTTAGCTCATTTAATATAGGGGCATTTTGTGTATATACGCCTTGTATTTGTTGTTCAATTACACTTAGACGACCGTCAATTTCATCGACTTGACGTTTGGTAGCAGCGTTTTCAGCATACATTGCATGGATACGATTTCTCTCCGCCTTAACTGTTTTAAGCTGGGCTTCTAAAACGCTTTTTTGCGACAATACATTTGCTGATTTAGAAGCGATGGTGCCTTTGTTTGCAAGGAGCAGCTGTTTGCTAAAGTACAGCTGTAGCGTGTCTATTAAGCCCACTTGTGTTTGCGGTTGGATCGAGTCTCCTTCTTCGAGTTTTAAGAACTCTATTTTTCCGTTAGCCTCAGCTGAGACAGTGATTTCTGTGGCTTCAAAGTTGCCGTAACCATCTGCCTTATCATCTGTGTTGTTGCAAGAAACGAGTCCTATAATTGCTAAAATTAGCAAGCTTATTTTTTTCATCTTTCTTTAGTTTTTATTTTCCTTTGATTATTTCGTAGTTTGATTTTGCTAAGGATAGCTGTACTTCGTGGGTTTTGAGTGTATTTTTGGCTTCAAATAAATTGATGAATTCTGAAAGGTACTCTGCAGTGGTGATTACTCCGTTTTTCATTTGGATATCTGATGATTGAACTATTTTTTCACGGGTTTGAATCAACTCTAGATCTGAGGCTAAGAGTTGTGTAATCTTGCGTATTTCGTTATTCATTTGCTGTAATTCTATTTTGGTATTCATCTCAAAAGTTTCTTTCTCAGATTGGATAATTTCCTTAGTTATATCCAAAGCAATTTTGTCTTTTTTGTTTTTGCCCCAATCAAACACATTCCAATTGGCTCTGAGTCCAAGCATATAAAAAGATTGGAAAGAATTATCTAGCATATTCAGACCTGGATTACCGTACCCTGCCTGACCAAAAACACTTATTTTTGGTAAACTGGATTTTGTTAATATGCGTTTAGCTATTTCTATTTGTTCATTTTGTAAGTCATACAAAGCAAGTTCAGGTCTTTTTCCGTTTATCCCAGTAGGAGTGGCGTGAGGTTGAGTTAATATTGTTTCTTGATTTAGTTCCGTAAAGGTCAATTCAGAGAGACTTTGCAACATTTTTATACGCTCAAAGTCTAGCTCAATGTCTTGTTGTCTGATTTTTGTAAGTTCTGCTTCCAGCACTAATTCTGAAGCTGGGAGCAAAGCACCGTTTTTTACACCTGACTTCACTTCTAGAATCTTTGTGTTCAGCACTTCTTTTTTTGATTGCAACAACGCCTTCTTTTCTTGAAGTAAAAGCAGAGAGAAATAGTAGTGATTGATTCGGTTTTTCAGATGATAGAGTTGCACCGCTACCTGTTGTTGATTGTTTTTGGTTTGTGTTTCTTTTAGTTGTGTATTTATGCTAATTAAACCTCCGTTATAAATCAATTGATTGACGTCTAAGGTTGCGCGATATTGGTCTTTATTTAAAGATTCCACACCAGGCAAAGACATAGGCAAACCGATGACTTCTGATTGATAAGTGCTCTGGGCATTGAGATCAATTCTTGGCAACTTTGACTTATTGATAGCAGCAATCTCATGACTTGATTTTTGTGCTAATAATTGGGTTTGTGCAGCCAGCGGATAATGCTGTTCAGCGCGATTGTAACAATCCTCTAAAGTCAATGTTTGTTGTGCACTTAAGGCGATTGGTAGCAATAGAAGAAATAATAGGATTAACTTATTTTTCATTCTTTATATTTTTATAGCATTGATAATAAAGTTTGCAGTCTGAGTTTTGCGGTCTTGGAGTATTTTTTTATAGGTAGCTTTATCAGTATTGATAAGTGCCATCAATAAAGGTTCGCCGATAAACGGAAAAAGGTTGAGTGAAATAATATTGATGAGTAATTGTTCAGCTTCAATGGGTCTTATTCTACCTTGTTGTATGGCTTCTGCAACCTGTATTCTGAAGGTATCAATTCTAGGAAAGTGTTTTTCTGCACGAAGTTTTTGGATAAATTCTGGGTTTTTATTCAATTCTTGGATAACAAAATTGGGTAAGTACGGGTGCTTGATTACAAACGATATGTAACTCTCAGTAAACTTGGTTATTTTCTCAAACAAATCAGTATTGTCATTGAGTACTTTGTTGAGTTGAGGCGCAAGCAAGCCAAAGGCATTTTTGAAAACAGCTTCAAATAGAAGCTGTTTGCTTCTGTAATAATAATGCAAGAGTGCTTTATTAATTTTGGCTTTATCGGCAATTTCTTGCATCCTTGTGCCATCCATGCCTTTTTGTTGAAATATTTTTTTTGCAGCATTCAGTATTTCTGCCTCAGTGTTTTCTGTTTGTGATTTATCCATCTTGTTTAATCATTAGGTTTAACTGTTTGGTTAGCAAATGTACTGAAATTAATCTAGCCTAAAAACATTTGTAAAAATTTTAACAATTAAGATGTATGAGATGACTGACTTTTAGATGAATAAAGCCGTAGTGAGTAATGTTGTCAATTTAATCGGAAGGTATAAAAAAAACTACGATTTCTTGTTCTAAGACGATTATGGCTAAATGTTTTCCTGAGATTTCTTCATTTAGGAACTCCATAAAAACAAAAAAAACTTTCAATTTCTTGAAAGTTTTTTAACTGTTTGTGATCGCAGAAGGATTCGAACCTTCGACCGCCTGCTTAGAAGGCAGGTGCTCTA
>CAZRCB010000002.1:23381-65775 GCA_964598455.1 uncultured Flavobacterium sp. | reverse complement strand
GTGAACAATGATATTTTAGGTACACTCACCAATAATCCAGATGAGAAATTAGCAAAGATGTTTGAGGTGATAGGTAAACACGAAAAAGGAGCAGTGATTTTTATCAACCAAGAATTACAATCACTTAATTTGTTGACACGTCTAGTAGAGTTCAGAGAACTACAGGAACAAGGAAAAATGAGAGCGCCAAAAGTGCCGATGGATTCTAAAGACTTCGGGATTGGAGCACAAATTCTACATGATTTGAATATCTCAAAAATTAAATTATTATCAAATTCTGAGCAAACCAAAAGAGTAGGAATGGTGGGTTACGGATTAGAAATAATCGAATATATAGGTTACTAAAAATCTGTAAACCGAATAAAACACTAAATTTATGAAGGTAGCGGTTGTCATGGGAGGCTATTCAGGAGAATGTGTGATTTCTCTTAAAAGCGGTCAGCTTATCTTAAATAAGTTAGACAGAAGTAAGTATGAGGTTTTTGAAGTGCATATTCTTAGTGAAGGTTGGTTTTTAGTAGACAAAGACAAAAGATATGAACTCGAGCGCGGCAGTTTTTCTGCCAAAACCCAAGACGGACAGATTTTCTTTGATGTCATTGTCAATACTATCCACGGCACACCCGGTGAAGACGGTTTACTGCAAGCCTACTGGAAACTCATCGGAATCCCTTTTACAGGTTGTGACTTTTATCAATCTGCCTTGACTTTTAATAAAAGAGATACTTTGTCTGTTCTAGCTAAATTCGATATCCCTAAAGCGGATTCGGTTTATGTGACTAAAGGAGAAAAAGTAGATAAAAGCAAAATTATGCAACAACTCGGACTTCCGATGTTTGTCAAAGCAAATCGTTCTGGAAGTAGTCTAGGTGTGTCTAAAGTAAAAGAAATTGCTGACTTTGACAAAGCACTTGCAGATGCATTTGAGGTAGATAATCAAGTGCTGATTGAATCCTTCTTAGAAGGAAGAGAAATATCGGTCGGTGTGCTAAAACTCAACGGAAGAACTACTGTTTTAAGCTATACGGAAATCATTCCTCAAAACGAATTTTTTGATTACCAGTCAAAATATTCAGGTAAATCAGAAGAGATTACGCCAGCAAACATTGACAGCGAAACTCAGAAAAATATAGACCAAATATCCACAAAGATTTACGATATCTTAGATATGACCGGTTTCTCAAGAATTGACTATATGGTGAAGGATAGTATTCCCTATTTTATTGAAATAAATACTAACCCTGGATTATCATTACAGAGTATTTTTCCGCAACAAGTGGAACACAAAGGACTTAACTTTACAGACCTATTAGATTCTGAAATCGAGTTGGCTTTGCGTAGGAATCAAAAATAAGAATGTAGCTTTGATGTTCAACAATTAAAAAGATAAGGATATGAGAAGAGCAGTTTTCCCTGGTTCTTTTGACCCAATTACCTTAGGACATTACGATATTATCAAACGAGGAATTTCTTTGTTTGATGAAGTAATAGTTGCTATTGGTGTCAATGCCTCAAAAAATTACATGTTTTCGCTAGAAGAGCGTGAGCAATTCATCAAAGAAGCTTTTAAAGATGAGCCCAAAATAAAAGTAGTGACTTACGAAGGACTTACTATTGAACTTTGCAAAAGACTCGAGAGTGATTTTATTCTCAGAGGACTCAGAAATCCTGCTGACTTTGAATTCGAAAAAGCTATTGCACATACCAACAGAACTTTGTCAAGTATAGAAACAGTTTTTCTGCTTACTGCCGCAAGTACTTCCTTTATTAGCTCGAGTATCGTTAGAGATGTGATTAGAAACAAAGGAGATTATAAACAATTAGTACCTGAATCAGTTGTGTTAAAGAAGTGATTTCACACAATTAAATTATTATAGTATTCTGTTTTTACATATATTAGCCGTTCTTTTATACAAACAAACAAATAATACTAATGATGAATACAAAAATACTCAAAACGATAGTATGCGGCGGATTTTTTGCAATGACAGCACTTTTTGTTAATGCACAAGAAAAACCTATTATTTTTGGGCAACATGTTCACTCCGTTTCGCCTGACGGAAAAATAAGATGTGCTGCTACAGAATATAATAAATATGTGTTTGAGAACTTCGCAGAATATACAGATGAAGATACCAGCACTGTTTTTAGAAATGGATACGTTGCTGATAGTGCAAATGAAGTGCTTACGATGCCAGTGGTGGTGCATGTTATTCATAACGGTCAATCAGTAGGAGTTGGACCAAACATTGCAGACGGACAGGTTTTGTCTCAGATTACGGTCTTAAATCAAGACTTTAATAGAATGCCAGGAACTCCAGGTTTTAATACTGATCCTGTAGGAGCAGATACAGAAATTCAGTTTTGCTTAGCACAAACAGATCCTAACGGAAATGTAACTAACGGTATTAATAGAGTAAACTTAGGTGTTGCTTCTTGGAATTCTGAAAATCAAATTAGAAATCAAGTTCAAGCGGTGGTCCAATGGGATCCTACAAGATATTACAATATTTATGTAGTGAATTTTGGAGGCGATATGTTCAATACATTAGGATATGCTACTTTACCCTACCAAACTGGCTTGCCAGGTCTTTATCCAGGTGCAGGTTCAGCAGTTGATGACGGATTTGTAGTAGGTTATAAATACTTTGGTTCTAGAGCTTTATTCCCTTCTGGAAGCTATGAAACAGGTTATGATAGAGGACGTACTTCAACACACGAAATGGGTCATGCCTTAGGACTATTACATATTTGGGGAAATGCTAATAATAGCTGTACTGTTGACGACTATTGTCCAGATACACCGATGCAATCTTTACCAAATTATTATTGCAGCGCAAATTACAGCTGTAGTTCACAAGATATGTACAGAAATTATATGGATTATACCCCAGATAGCTGTATGAATATCATTACTCAAAACCAAAAATCAAGAGCTAGACAAGCACTTCAGAACGGTATAAGAAGAGCAACACTACTTACTTCAGGTGTATGTTCGCCTCCAGCAAGTACTGAGAAACATGATTTAGGAATGGTCTCTTTATATCCTAACCCAACCAATGATGTGCTGAATATTTTTGTGCCTGATAGCTATGACTTCTCAGGAGATGTAACTATTTATAACACTGTAGGTCAACAAGTATATACCGGGCAAACAGCTGAAACTAACTTATATAGCATTGATGTTTCTGGATTCACACAAGGAGTGTATTTTGTGAAAATAAACAAAGGAAGTCAGACTAAAACGATGCAATTCATTAAGAAGTAATTAGTGAACTAACGCACTAATACCCATAAAAAATCCCTCTCATACCATTAGAATGAGAGGGATTTTTATATAGTCATATATGTATACTTAGCTCTTGTTTGCCAATTGTCCACAGGCGGCATCAATGTCTTTTCCTCTGCTTCTACGGACTTTAATAACTATATTCGCTTTTTCGAGTGCTTCTATATAATTATCAATTGCCTCTGAAGAAGCTTGTCTGAAATTCTCGTCTCCGATAGAATTGTATTCAATGAGATTTATTTTGCAAGGCACATACTTGCTAAATTTAACCAACGCATCAATGGATCTTTGGTCATCATTTATTCCTTCCCAAACGACATATTCATAAGTAACCCTACTTTTAGTCTTTGAGTACCAATACTGAAGCGCTTCTTTTAGTTCAGTAAGTGGAAAGTTTTTTGTGAAGGGCATAATTTCGTTTCTGATCTCTTCTATAGCTGAGTGTAACGAAACGGCTAGTTTAAATTTCACATTGTCATCGGCCATCTTCCTTATCATCTTCGATATTCCTGATGTAGAAACAGTAATTCGCTTAGCAGACATACCTAATCCTTCGTCAGAAGTAATCTTGTCGATGGCTTTCATCACGTTGTTATAGTTCATAAGCGGTTCGCCCATACCCATAAACACAATGTTTGAAAGCGGTTTGTTGTGGTTTTCTCGACTTTGTTTGTCAATGGTAACTACTTGGTCATAAATCTCATCGGGATTCAGATTGCGCATTCTTTTGAGCGTAGCTGTAGCGCAGAAATTACAATCTAGGCTACAACCTACTTGAGAGGATACACAAGCGGTGGTTCTATTTTCTGTGGGAATTAAAACTGATTCTACAACGAGCTGGTCAAATAATCGCACGGCATTTTTGATGGTTCCGTCTTCACTTTTCTGCATCTGCTGAATCTCAGTGTGATTAATAGTGAAGTTTTTCTCAAGCATCTCGCGAGTTTCCTTTGAGAGGCTCGTCATTTCGCTAAAATCGTGTGCGCTCTTGTTCCACAACCATTCATAAACCTGTCGTCCTCTAAAGGCTTTGTCGCCATTAGATACGAAGAAGCCTTCTAGTTGCGCTTTGGTTAGGCTTCGGATGTCTTTTTTGTCAGTTTGCATTTTGCAAAGGTACAAAAAACCAAATGCTGATTGGCAAACATATTTTATCAGCTTTGCTTTAGTGCTTAAAAAATCAAAATACACGGCAAGTCCAATCTGCCAATACACTTTTTTGCGTTATCTTTGCGTGTTATTCGCATAAAACTATGTCAAAAAATATTACGCCATATAAAGGTTCAGAATTAGGCAAAAAACAACAAGTAGAACAAATGTTTGACACTATTTCTGAAGGTTATGACGACCTGAATAGAGTGATTTCTCTAGGGTCAGATATGAAGTGGAAGAAGAAAATCGTCAAAATGGTTGAGCGTAGTAATCCGTCTAGAATTCTAGATGTGGCTACAGGAACCGGCGATTTGGCTATTATGTTAGCGCATACCAAAGCTACTGAAATCATTGGTGTTGATATCTCTGAAGGGATGCTTAATGTTGGCAGAAAAAAAGTAGAAGCAAAGAAACTTTCTGAGCGTATTCAACTTCTCCAGGCAGATTCAGAGCAACTTCCGTTTGAGGACAACCACTTTGATGTAATAACGGTGGCTTATGGTATCAGAAATTTTGAAGTGCTTGACAAAGGACTTTCAGAAATGCTAAGAGTGCTTAAGCCTGGAGGTCTGTTTGTAATTTTAGAAACCTCAGTGCCAACTAAATTTCCTTTTAATCTAGGTTATAAAATATACACTAAATCAATACTACCACTCATTGGTAAAATTTTCTCTAAAGATAAAACTGCTTACAGTTATTTATCAGAATCTGCTTCAAATTTTCCTTTTGGAGAGGTGTTGAACAATATTTTACGAAAAATCGGGTTTATAGAAGTGGAAAACAAACCTCAGATGTTTGGTGCTGCCACTATTTATGTTGCATCGAAAAAATAAAATGAAAAAACTCAGTCTCTTATTGCTCCTTAGTGTCGGATTTCAGCTACAAGCACAGTTTCATGTCTTTAGTAGAGATCCTATTGTCAATATGGAAAATTTCCAGAAACAACGTCTGCATTGGGGTTATTTCTTAGGTTTTAATATGTATGACTTCAAGATAGACTACAAAGAAGATGCACCTGAAATTCAAATCGAAAGTCCGTTGAGCTTCAATGTCGGTTTAGTGGGCAATTTGCGTTTACACGAATATTTTGACTTGAGACTAGAACCAGGTTTATATTATACCCAAAGAAATCTCACTTTCCCTGGACTAGAGAACCCAAGAGATCGACTCAGAGAAGTGAAGTCTACGTATATTCATATTCCGCTATTGCTAAAGTTTTCTTCGCTTAGAGTCGGAAATCTTCGCCCGTATCTGACCGGAGGTTTCTCGGCTTCGTATAATTTGTCGAGTAATTTCAATTCCCAAGAAGACAACTACGAGCAGCGCTTTAGAATGGAGCAGATGACCTATAACTACGAGCTTGGCTTTGGTGTTGATATTTTTATGGAGTGGTTTATTTTCTCACCTTCTATTCGTGGCGTTTTTGGACTACAGAACGAATTGATCCCAGACAACAATCCTAATAGCCCTTGGACAGGAAATGTCGAAACTATGCGCACTAGAGCCATTTTTGTGAACTTTACTTTTCACTAAGTAAGTATATAAATATCAGAATGTTAAGAAATTTCAGAGCTCATAAGTAAACTTACTTATGAGCTCTTTGCTTTTTAGATTGTAGCAGAATATCTTCTGTTATATTTATTGTAAACTTGTTATTTTGACATTTATACAACTTTTTTTACGGTTTAATATTCGTATATTTGTGAATTATAATCCCCTTAAATTTAATGTTATGCCAAAAGGATTTTTTAATGTTCCTAAAGCTGTAAACGAACCTGTAAAAATGTTTGCACCTGGAACTCCAGAAAAGGAAGCTGTACTTAAAGCTTACAGAGAAATGTGGAATGCTCAGGTTGACGTTCCTCTATATATAGGAGGAAAAGAAATCAGAACAGGAAACACTAAAAACCTTTCTGCCCCTCATGATCACCAACATATAGTAGGTAAATATCACCTAGCCGAGAAATCACATATCGAAGAAGCTATTTCAACAGCTTTAGAAGCACGTGAGAAATGGGCAAATATGCCTTGGGAACACCGTGCATCTATATTCTTAAAGGCTGCGGAACTTTTGGCTGGACCTTATAGAGCTAAAATCAATGCAGCTACTATGGTTGCTCAATCTAAAACAATTCACCAGGCTGAGATTGATGCTTCTTGTGAGTTGATTGACTTCTTGCGATTCAACGTAGAGTATATGACTCAAATCTATAAAGATCAACCTCTTTCGGATTCATCAACTTGGAACAGAGTAGAATACCGTCCGCTAGAAGGATTCGTATATGCAATTACGCCGTTTAACTTTACTGCAATTTCTGGTAACTTGCCTGCTGCTCCAGCACTTATGGGTAACGTTGTGGTTTGGAAACCTGCTGCTACACAGATTTTCTCTGCTAATGTAGTGATGGAAGTATTTCAAGAAGCAGGAGTTCCTGCTGGTGTTATCAATATGATTTACGGAAATTCATCGATGATTAGTGATGTTTTATTAAACCACAGAGAGCTTGCAGGAGTTCACTTCACAGGTTCAACAGGCGTATTTAACAGCATCTGGAAAACCATCGGAAATAATATTTCAAACTATAAATCATACCCAAGAATCGTTGGAGAAACAGGAGGGAAGGACTTCGTTATCGCTCACCCGTCTGCAAACGTAAAACAGGTAGTTACAGGTCTTGTCAGAGGAGCATTCGAATTCCAAGGACAAAAATGTTCAGCTGCTTCAAGAGCCTATATTCCACAAAGTTTATGGCCAGCTGTTAAAGAAGGTATGTTAGCTGACCTGAAAACCATCACTATGGGTTCACCTGAAGACTTCAGTAACTTCGTTACCGCAGTTATCTCAGAAGAGTCATTTGATAAATTAGCAGGATTCATCGATAGAGCAAAACAAGATGCAGATGCAGAAGTGATTGCTGGTGGAAACTACGACAAATCAAAAGGATATTTCATTGAGCCTACAGTTATCTTAACTACAAACCCTAAATACGTAACTATGGAAACTGAACTTTTCGGTCCTGTACTTACGATTTATGTATATGAAGATAGCAAGTGGGAAGAAACTTTAGAATTAGTTGATTCTACTTCAGAATACGCGCTTACTGGAGCTGTTTTCTCTCAAGATAGATACGCAATTGACGTTGCGTCTAGAAAACTTCAAAACTGTGCTGGAAACTTCTATATCAACGATAAACCAACTGGTGCCGTTGTAGGAAATCAGCCTTTCGGAGGAGCTAGAGGTTCAGGTACTAACGACAAAGCGGGTTCTGCACTGAATCTTATGCGTTGGGTATCGGTAAGAACCATCAAAGAAACACTTGTTCCGCCAACAGATTATAAATATCCGTTTTTAGGATAAAAAATATTTTCATACTAAAAAGGCTTTCGATACGGAAGCCTTTTTTTATGACTACTTAAAAATAAGCTTTGTATCTTTGCTTTTTCTAAGACCATATCATGATAGAACTAGGTACATATAATATATTGAAAATTGCCCGAGATACTTCGGTAGGATTGTTTTTGACTGATGGCGAAAACGATGTTTTGTTGCCCAATAAATACGTGCCGAAAAAGTTTGAGATCGATGATGAAATGAAGGTTTTTGTCTATCTAGATCACGAAGAACGCATCACGGCTACGACTCTAAATCCGTATGTCAAACGCGGTGAATTTGCTTACCTAAAAGTAAATTATATGAATGAATTCGGAGCTTTTCTGGATTGGGGATTAGAAAAAGATTTGTTCTGTCCGTTTAAGGAACAAGCCAGAAAAATGGAGGTCGGTAAACGCTATTTGGTCTATGCATATTTAGACGAAAAAACAAACCGATTAGTAGCTTCGAGTAGGACTAATCAGTTCTTAGAACTAAAGAATATCGAGTTAGAGGTCAACGAAAAAGTAGATTTAATCGTCTCTCATATCACGGACTTAGGGATCAACGTGATTATCAATTCAAAATATAAAGGATTACTTTATAAAGACCAAGTTTTTGCTAACCTGACACCAGGAAAGAAACTCGTGGGCTATGTAAAGAATATTAGAGAGGACAACAAGATTGATGTGTCTGCTACGCAATCAGGTATTGAAGGAATTCAAGACAATGCTGAAATCATATTAGAAGAGCTCAAGTCTTCAAACGGCTTTTTGCGACTGACAGATAATTCACACCCAGAGGAGATAAAAACGGTGCTTAAGATGAGTAAAAAAGCCTTCAAAAAAGCTATAGGTACGCTTTACAAAGAAAAGGTAATTACCATCAAAGAAGACGGTATTTACCTTAACTAATACACTTACATTTTATTTTTTATTTAAAAAGTCAAGACTTTATCGCTATCGATAATCCAGTCTGCTAACTCTGCCATAGTAGAGTGATGTGCACCTTCGAAATAAGCTTCGTTTTTGTGAATGCCACATCGCGTCATACAGGTGCCGCATACTTTAACCATAACGCCGTTTTTAATGAGTTCTCTGAGCATCTCTGATAAATCTTGATCGTATTCAGGTGTAGGTCTATTGGAATCACGAGCTAAATCTACCGCGTCATTCATCAAGAAAATTCTGACTTCTTCCCCTTTTTTGCGCAAGGTTTTGGCAAGTCTCAGGCTATTCCAAGTAACATCAGTGCCGTTGTATGGAATCTGGTTTAGGATAAGTAGTATTTTCATTTTTGTAGTTCTTCGTAAGTAATTGTTTCTGGTTTTTTATCGGTCGAAGTTTGTTTCGGTACGGCGCAACCTGCGCTACCACAACCTACATTCAACAGGGGCATTAGTGTGAATAGACCTCCCAAGACAACAAATAACCACTCTTGGTTTATGAATCCTTGGATTACAATAAATAAGCCCATCACAAGGCGTAAGACTCGGGTGAGGTTCCAGTTTTTCAGATAGTTTGTCATGTTTTTATTTTTTGATAGCATATATTCTGACTACAGAAGCTATTCCTATATGTCCGTTTCCTTCATTCAATTTCTCTTCTGATTGTGTAGCCTCGATAAACTCAAAACCTTTAAAATCGGCTTTTAGTTCTTCTAAATCAAACAGCATCGAAGCCTCTTTAGGTCCGCCAGCATTCAGATTGTTTTTCTGAAATTCAATGTGTGCTTTGCTAAAGCCCTCTAAAATAAGCACTCCTTCTCTCTTGAGAAATGAACTCATCTTTTGGTGGTAGGCTCTTCGCTTCTCCGCCGGAAAATGTGCGAAAACAAGTGCTAAAACATCAAAAGACTCAGATTTATAAGCAACATTTTCAGTGGTAAAGATACTGTAATCAATTGACACTTCTTTTCTCTTAGCCAGCATTTCAGCTTTGTTTTTGCCTTCAGTACTTTGGTCAAAAGCTGTAGTTTGCCAACCTAACTTAGAAGCGTAAACAGCGTTTCTGCCTTCTCCTTCACAAGGAAAGAGAATGCTACCTACGGGTATATCTTTGAGTTTTTGTTTGAGGTACTCATTGGGCATTTCTCCATAGACGTATTCCTTTTGAGCATACCGCTGATTCCAATATAAGTTTGACATTTTAGATTTTGTTTAAGTGTATAGCTTCTTAATGTTTTATCGGTATTACTCGATACACTGATTGATCGTGCTGCAATTTCTACCGTTGATAACTTTGGCAATTCCGTTGCGTTCTAGGATTGACTTTGCCTGAGCACTGCGCATTCCGCTTTGACAAAAAACGACAACACAAGACTTATCTTTTAGTTTCCCAACTTGACTAGAAATTTTGTCTAGCGGAATGTTAATCGCTCCTTTTACTGAGCCTGAGCTAAATTCCCCAGGTGAACGCACATCAACCAAACAAGCGCCTTCTTTTAGGGCTTGAATCAATTCTTCGTTTCCTGAACTTGAAAATATATTTTTGAATATTCCGAACATAATTATAAGTGTTTTCTTAAGGTGTGTTATATATTATTTGATTGTAGGGTGTAAGTTAACCTCGGTTTTCATAGAGTTTGTTACTAAGCAGTTATCTTTTGTTTTCTGTATAACGCGCATAGCTTTGTCTGTATCTTTTTCTGGATTGACTAGTTTTACTATCGGATGTATTTCTGCTTCAGAAATAATATATTTTCTGTCGATAACTTCTAATTTGATGATGGTTTTACAGTCAAAACTCTCAAATTCGATTTTAAAATTTTCTGCTATAGCTAAGAAAGTAGTCATAAAGCAACTGTTGATAGCTGCGGCATAGAAGTGTTCTGGAGACCAGATATTAGGCACTCCGTTTGCAAATTCAGGCGGCGTTGCACATTCAATTGTTGTATCTAATACAGGAGATGATAACTCACCAACTCTTCCGTTTTTCCATTTAAGATCTACTTGATAGAAATGATTTTCTGACATAATGTAATGGTTTAAAGTATATGATGCAAAATTAGCTTAATAGAACTAGTTACACAGCTACTTTGGTTACACAAGTCAATAAAATATCTTTATTCTTTTTGATTTATTCGGGTGAGGTTCAGGTCTTCAATTGGGTTTAGAATCATTGGGAAACGCTCGACAGTTACGGCACTGCTGTCCAAGCCAAAAGCTTTGTCTTTGGTGAGTGAGATCTTTTTGAGCAGTTCATAGAGGTTCAGAATAATTTTCTCACTTGCTGGAAGATCGCTGTCATACGACAGTTCTTTTTCAATTAATACATATTCAAAATCGCCAATAATGTTATTCTTGCTCAGAGATTCATACCTGCTGGTAACATCCACTTCGCCAGACAACACTAGTTCGGTTACTACTTTTCGCATCAACACATTTATGCGTGGTTCGTTTCTGAATCCGAGGTAAAAGTCAACTCGAATAATATTATTTTCATCGCCAAATTTATGCACTTTGTACTCCATCTTATAGGGTTGGTCAATGACGTTTACGTGAACAAACCAATAGTTATCAGCTCTCTTGGGCCTTCTGTAGATAATAGAGTGCATGGCTTTGTATTCTATCTTTGAAATGGCATAGCTATTGGTCAGATATACCAAATTCGTAGCATATTTCGGGATAGAATGATCTTTGCTTAAATCTTGGAGTACACTCAAAAAGTCTTCTACATTGACAAAATTGGCATAGGTGTGTCTGATTTTCTTTGACATATAATTTACAATCATCACACTGGCGATAAGCCCAGCTATAATGACGCTGACATAACCACCGTGAGAGAATTTTTGAATATTTGAGATGAAAAATGAAATTTCTATACTTAAATATACGGCTACAACTAGGATGATATAAAACTTGTGAATTCTTTTGATCACCATATAATAACCTAAAAGTATAGTGGTCATAATCATACAGAGTGTAATGGCAAGTCCATAAGCAGCCTCCATATTTCCTGATTCTTTGAAGTGCAGGATGACAAAAATACAACCCGCAAAAAGCAACCAATTGATGGAGGGTATATAGAGTTGTCCTTTGACATTCGTAGGGAATTTCACCCGCACTTTGGGCCAGAAATTCAATCGAATTGCCTCGTTGATTAGCGTAAACGAACCGCTAATAAGTGCTTGCGAGGCAATAACAGCCGCCAAAGTAGCAATACTAATGCCAATAGGCAAAAACCAATCAGGCATAACCAAGTAAAAAGGATTGGCTAAATTATCGGGATGTGCTGATAGGCTCATGAGTGTTTCTCCTGTGTGCTGAATCAAAAAAGCTCCTTGTCCGAAGTAGCTTAAGACTAGCATCAATTTCACAAATGCCCAGCTGATACGTATGTTTCGAATGCCACAATGTCCTAAATCGCTATAAAGCGCCTCTGCTCCTGTAGTACAGAGGAATACAAACCCCAATACAAAGTAACCTTCGGAGTGAATTGATAACAAATGAATAGCATAATACGGATTTAAGGCACGCAAGACACTGAGGTTGTCGAAAAGTTGAATACTCCCTAAAATCCCTAGCATCAAAAACCAAAGCAGCATCATCGGGCCAAAAAACTTGCCTAAAATTTTGGTTCCAAACTGCTGAATTGTGAATAATACGACTAGAATAGCAACCACAATAGGCACTGTCTGAAGGCTAGGTTGATATATTTGTAAGCCTTCAATAGCTGAGGAAATAGAAATAGGAGGCGTTATGATTCCGTCTGCTAGTAACGCGCTACCACCGATGATTGCAGGGATAATAAGCCAGGGCTTTTTTAGTTTTTTGACTAAGGTGTACAAGGAGAAAATCCCCCCTTCGCCATTGTTGTCTGCCTGAAGGGTGAGAATCACATATTTGATAGTGGTCTGCAGTGTGAGCGTCCAGAACACACAAGATATAGCTCCCAAGATAATGTCTTCTTGGATGATTTCTCTACCCATAATAGCTTTCATCACATACAACGGCGAAGTTCCGATATCTCCGTATATGATGCCCAGCGTTACAAGTAGTGTTCCTGCTGATACTTTACTTAAATGACTGATGTTTGGCTTCGCACTCATCTTTTAAAGATGTTTTGGTTAGTATTTTGCCTTGTATATTCTTTTCCATAAAAGGCTTAGACTGTCAGTCAAAGTCTTGCTCAAAAAGGATGCTCAATTGGTATGTCTGTTAAATATACTGTTGCTCAATTGTGTTTAATCAATGATATCAAAACCAGTATATTTTCTGAGTACTTCTGGAATTACAATTCCCTCTGGAGTTTGATAATTCTCTAATATTCCAGCAAGAACTCTAGGCAATGCCAGTGAACTTCCGTTTAGTGTATGGGCTAATTTATTTTTTCCGTCTTTATCTTTAAAACGCAACTTCAAACGATTGGCCTGAAAGGTTTCAAAGTTTGATACAGAAGAAATTTCTAACCACCTGTCTTGTGCCGTTGAGAATACTTCGAAATCGTAAGTAAGTGCAGAGGTAAAGCCCATATCACCACCACAAAGGCGCAAGATTCTGAAAGGTAACTTTAATTCTCTGAGAATGCCCTTCACGTGCTCTACCATTCCGTCAAGAGCTTGATATGAATTGTCAGGATGCTCGATACGCACGATTTCTACCTTATCAAATTGGTGTAAACGGTTGAGTCCTCTAACGTGAGCGCCATAGCTACCTGCCTCTCTACGGAAACAAGGCGTATAAGCCGTATTTAGAACCGGTAGATCTTTTTCTTCTATAATTACATCTCTGTAAAGATTTGTAACGGGAACTTCTGCTGTTGGGATTAGGTATAAATTATCTACTCCGCAGTGATACATCTGTCCTTCTTTGTCTGGTAATTGCCCTGTGCCAAAACCAGATGCTTCGTTGACAAGGTGTGGTACTTGAACCTCTTGGTAACCCGCCTCTGTGTTTTTATCTAAGAAGTATGAGATTAGTGCACGCTGTAGCTTTGCTCCCTTTCCTTTATAAACAGGAAAACCTGCGCCGGTAATTTTTACTCCTAATTCAAAGTCGATAAGATCGTATTTTTTGGCAAGCTCCCAGTGTGGTAATGCCTCTTCGTGTAGGGTTGGAATTTTTCCCTCTTCGAATACGTTTAAGTTATCCTCAGCATCTTTCCCTGCTGGAACGAGGTCATTCGGGGTATTTGGAATTTTGTATAATTCTTCTTGAAGTTCCTCTATATATTGGTTAAGAAGAGCTTTAAGTGTTGCTTCTTTTTCTTTTAGAGAAGAGGTTTTGGTTTTCAGAATTTCAGCTTTTGCCTTTTCTCCTACTTTCATTAGCGCACCAATTTCCTTAGAGAATTTATTTGATGCTGCTAAGATGTCGTCAAGCTCTACTTGAGTCGAACGTCTTTTTTCATCTAACTCGATTGCTTTTTCTACCAGAGTCGTAGCGTCAATATTTCGTTTGCTAAGGGCTTTGATAACCGCTTCTTTGTTTTCTCTAAGATGTGCTATTTGTAACATTTCTATTGAATTTATGAAGCCACAAAATTACATTTTTTATTATAACTATCCGATGAGATAGGCAAATAAAACTTAAGGTGAGGGTTTGTAGATGTATGTCTTAATGCAATGGTATATTTTGATAATTTCTTAATATGTCTAGCTCAACCTTGAATAAATTGCATTTTATAAAATATCTTGTATGTTTTTCTCCATCATTTTCTCACCCTTAAAACACAATCTTCACATCTTCTTTATAATGCTGCAACGTAGCATTCAAACTCGCCGTCCAGCCGTCGATAAAGACTTTTCCGCTTTTGATGGCTTGGGACAAATCTTCGTTGCTCACTTTTTCGGAGTTGGTGATGTAATAATGATTTTCGATTTTATAGATGCAATCTTCTACAACGCATTCTAATTTTGATGTTGGATTATCGATGCCGACAGAGAAAATCATATTATAAATGCGTGATAACGTGTCATTATCAGTGTTTGGGAAAGCAATTTTACCGTCTTCCAAGGCTAATTTTGGTGACTCCACCGTATCAAAAACTTTAAAACCAATATCCGGTACTTGCTTTTTGTTTTCATCAAACAAACCAGTTTTACTGTTTTCTTCTTCTATTTCCGTTTTTATTTTTTCTCCTGCTCTGCGCAAACGTTCAATGGTAATGCTGGAAATAACAGGTTCTAAATTATTGTCTATGCAAAATTGATAGGCAGGTTTGTCTTTGGCAATGGGTTCATCTATCTGGCATAAAATGAACTTTCTATTTCCGCCGTCTTCGGCGTTGAGTTGCATTACGGCGTGACCTGTGGTGCCTGAACCTGCGAAGAAGTCGAGGATAAGATCGTCTGTTAAAGTAGAAATTTTTATAAAATTAAATATTAAATCAATTGGCTTTGGAAAACTAAATACTTTACTTCCCAATAGGCTCTCTATTTCAGCAGTCCCTTTTCTACTGGTTATTAGTCTACTATCTAAGATTGAACGAATAACTTTTTCAGAAGTTCTCATCTTTTGAACAATCCTGAATTCATCATTATTAGTTTTATAACCGACAATCTCGAAATTTAAATTTTCTTGAGATTTATTTTTACCCCATCGCCAAACAAAATCTACATTATTCTTTAAAGATTTAGGAGGATATATTTCAATGAAATGAGATTTTTCTTTGTTTAATGAAATATAATAAAAACCATTGTCCAGTTTTTGAGTAGGGTCGATATAAAATGGATAAAATAAATTTGGTCTATTCAACTTGTGAAAAGCTTCATTACTATTGTATAATGGATGGATATTAAAATCACTGATTTCATCTGTAAAAATGAATTTTTTCTCATCATCTGGTAGATGAGAAGTCTCCGTTAAAAAATAATTTTTCGTATAGAAAAGTACATATTCGTGCATTTTTCCAATATGTCCATAATCTCGTGCATTGGGAGTAGATTTTACAATAAAATTACCTACAAAATTCTCTTCCCCAAAAATCTCATCACACAACAACTTCAAATTCGCTTGTTCATTATCGTCAATGGAAATAAAAATCACGCCATCTTCTTTCAATAAATCTCTTGCTAAAAGTAGTCGTGGATACATAAAAGACAACCATCCGTTATGGGATTTTTTCGTTCCAAAACTAAATTCCAAACGATCCATATCGTCTTGACTCAAATTAGCTAATCCCAACACTTCCGCTTCTTCTTTGTCGAATTTATCAGGATAAACAAATTCATCGTTGGTGGTATTGTACGGCGGGTCGATATAAATACATTTTATTTTTCCGCTGTAATGAGATTTTAAAAGCTTTAAACTATCCAAGTTGTCGCCTTTCAACACCATATTTTGGGTGGTGTCAAAATCTTTGGATAATTCGGGATTTACTTTTAATTCCTTTTCTGTTTCGGACGCATATTTGGAACGCGCTACATTTCTGCCGATAAAATTCAGACCGTAACCGTTTACTTTTTCATCAATAGGCAAACCTAAAACGGCTTTGAGTTCGTCTAATCTTATCTCGTTATCGCTGATAATATTGGGATGGTTTTCTTTGATAAATTCCAATAATTTATTCGGCATTTCTGCTTCTACCACTGAAAAACCTTCTTCTTTAAAAATATCTTTGTGTGTTCTCATTGTTCTAAATTTCAGTCATTAAACTTGCTAATTGCGCTTTTCTAATGCGTTCGGTATAGCGAATTTGGATGTTACTATTTTGGCTTTGGTAATAAGCATTCAGTTTTTCAAAATAAATTTTAGCAAACTCAATTTTCCACTTTTCATTTTCGGGAATATCCGTTGTAGTATCATAACCTTTGGCTTCGACCACCAAAATCAAATGCTTTCCATCTGTCTTTTGAATCGTATAACAGAAATCGGGATTGTATTCTCCAAGCGGTGTTTGAATTCTTAATCTTGGTAGTTTTCCAAAAATTTCAATAGCCGTCATATTCGGATCTTGCTCAATAATTTCTACTTCAAATTCCGAATCAAACTCGATGACTTCTTCAAAAATCCACTTTTCTTTTAGCGAAAATTCTTGCTGGCTGATGTCTTTTTGGAATTTTCCGACGCTCCCTTTATCGAGATAGGTTTTTCCATTTTCCGTTCGGAACACATCGGGCAAAATACTTCCTTCTATTCCGTCATATTTTACCTGCGTACGAATGGCTTTTACCAAATGTTTTTGAATAATTTTCACCTTTTCAGCCAAAGCCAATTTTGGATTATTGACCAGCATCGTATTTCTAAACTCATCGGAGAGGTGATTAAAGACTTCAACTACAAAAGATAAAGGCGTTTTTGTTTCGGTGGCTAAAGTTTGAACGAAATTCAGATAATCAACCTTATTTTGATACGTTAAATTGCCAACCACTTCTCCATAAATGGCATCCGCTTCTTCCAATCGATCCATTTTCAATTCCTCTCGAATTGTTTGAAGAATAATTTTTTCTATCTCTAAATTTTCAATCTCTACTTTTATGCTTTGAAGTAAATCACTTTTTTGTGTTGCATCCAGATTTTCAACCGTATAAAAACTCTTTTTATTGAGTTTATTCCACATTTGTCTAAAATTCTCTAAATGCTGGTTTTTGATATATACTTTCTTCTTTTCCTTCTTTTGATTTCCATTTTGCGCATAGCTGTTTCCATCAAAAGCAAACAAGTTTTTCAAAGCATCTTGTTCATTTTTAGGTAAATCCAGTTCATTAATCAATAAGGAATAATCAGGTGATTTTTCATAAATATCCTGTCCATCCACTATTTCCTTGAAGAGAATTAGCTCTTTGTTTTCCAATACTTTAAAAAGACGACGAACCGTTTGGTCATCAAAATTATTTTTCTCTTGCAACAATCGTTTCAATTCCTGCTCAGAAAATACATTATTGATAAAGAATGAATTAGCCAAAATTTCATTTTGAATCGCCTGAACAAAACCTTGCTCTTTACTTGAAACTACCACATCCAAATTATTGACATTCCAAAATTCTTCTTGATTTCCGTGAAAACTTTGTAAGGTTTTTCGTTTCAAATTTTGACCTACACAAATCCGTAAACCACGACCAATTTGCTGTAATTTAGAAATTTCACTTCCTTGATTGGACAATTTACAAATGGTAAAAACATTCGGACTGTCCCAACCTTCCTGCAATGCCCAAATAGAGAAAATAAAACGAGTAGGACTTTCAAACGAAAGCAATTTTTTCTTGTCTTTTAAAATTTCATCGACTCCTGCTTTGATTTTTGCGTCATTCGTTCCCTTATCTCCTGAAAAATAGCCTTTGTGTACGTGTAAATTTCCGTCTGTGTCAAAGTCGTTTTGAAGATACTTTTTGTAGTTATCATCATTCGCCAATTGACCATTAACAATTAACCATTGCTTTTTATATTCCTCTTCAAAAATGGATTAACCACTGGATTTTCTCCTCGGAATAGTGATGTATCACTTTTTATAAAGAACAAAGTCAAGGCTTTAATTCCGTTTTCAAAAAGTTCTTTCTCTTTTTCAAAATGAATTTCAATTGTATTTCGAATCATCGCCCGAATAGCATCTTCGGACAATTCATAATCCACTTCCACTTTTGTATCATCGCTTAAAAACAATGCCGATTGCAGAATTTTCCGAATGCTTTTTCCATTATAGACATCGCCAACACCCAATTCTCTTTTTAAAGAAATGCCATTTCGCAAACTTTGAACAATTGCTTTGTCTTGTTTCCCTACTTTCTTGATTTCAATTAAAGTATCGGTGTTTTCCAAAACATCTTGGGTATAAACCACAATCTTTTTCACCAAATTCTGTCGAAAAGAAGAAATGCTATCCAAAGTAAAAGCGACATTGGAAAGCGGAATGTTGCTCTTGTTCTTCTTTGGAAATGTAGCTCCAAAACGTAAATAATAATTGTCGAAACCTTCAAAATAATTTCTAAAAGCATCGCCATTAAAACGATGAGGTTCATCCATTACTATGATGGGATTCAAACGTTTTAACGCTTCTAAATAGGATTTAGGCGGTGTTTTTTCTTCTTGATAAAGTTCTGGCGAATGAATTTCTTTTTCTAAAGGACGGTTTAAAATATTCTTCTTACTGCTAAAAGAAGCAGGCGTCATAATCAAAGCCGATAAGCGATTTTCATTGATAAACTGCGTTACTTGACTGGTATTTCCGTCCTCATACACATAGGTTTGAATTTCTTTTTCACGCTCGTTGGCATAAATCGTCTTAAAATATTCTTTGGTGTCTTGGAGGTTTGTTTTTGTTCCTTCACGAATGGGCACGGTCGGAATCAGGATAATGAACTTTTTGTAACCAAACTGTTTACACAACTCCAACATCGATTGAATAAACGTAAAAGTCTTTCCTGTTCCCGTTTCCATCATAATGTCGATGTTTTTATTTTCAGGAATAATCGGAAAAGGATAGTTGTTTTTCTGGTGATGTACTTGCATCACTTTCTCAAAAACTTGATTTTGATGCAAATCTCCAAAAATGCGCACTATATTTTGGACGCATTCCTCTTGGAAAGTCTGTTTTTCGTATTGGAATTGTTTGGTCATTTACTACGGTATTAAAAAAAGACGTGGGCTAATTCCCTGCTTGTAACCGAGGTTCTTGGAAGACCTAACCACAAAGCAAAAGGAACGCCCACGCTTTACCGTAGGCGTTTCTACTTTTACTCCCCTGTGGTTTTTGAAATTTTCCAAGATTTCGGTTACAGGAAATTTTAAAGCGAAACGCTAATATTTTATATGTTTTTTATTTTGTTCTTATATGTATTGTTTTTAATGTTGCGAAGATAAATTAATTTATTTTCTATTTCTAAACCAACTCTATCTTTTCCCTCTCCAAATAAACATACGATTGTGGTGCTGTAAAATTTTCAATAAATTCAATTGTGTCTTTTTCTACTTCAAACTTCACCACTTCTTTAATCACAATGCCAAAGTTTTTTAAACCACATAATGACATAGTTTTCTCATCCTAAAATTCATTGGTTTTTAAAAACAATTCAAAAACCTGTATTTTACGAAAATAAGAAAGTTTATCATTTACGTAAACATTTATTTTGAGATTTTGTCTAATGACAAATAATTACACCCTCACCAATCGCATCAATGGCTCAAATGAGTACATTGCAACTCTCCGCCCAGCGGCTTCTTCTCTTAAAACTAAATAACCATTGTCAACTAATTTTCGAATAATCAGCACGGCAGTAGCATTGGGGATTTTGGTAGTACTGACACTTATTGTTTACAAGAAATAGGCAAATCTTGTAAGCAACGATTTTTGTTTACAATTCTTGAATACAAAATTGTTTGTTTACAATAAACGGTCAAATTTTGTAATCAAACTGTCTTGATGACATCTTTTGTAAATAACCCCTTTCTTTTTTAACCACATAGTGACATAGTCATTTTCTATGTATCTATGTGGTTGTTTTCATACTAAATTCAAACTCATCACATACACAATCAATGCGGTTATTGCTGTATAGACAAGTCCTCCAAAAATAATATAGCCGGTTTTTTTATGGAAATTAGAAAATTTTCCGGGCAGTTTTTTTCGGTAGGCGAAGTTGGAAACTACAATCAGAATGGTCCAAATGAGGTAAGTTAATATGGCAACGATAATGTGAGAATATAAGGTGTATTTAAAAATTGGAGAATCATAATATACACTTTTAGAGGCTATACTCCCTGAGCCTCCTAAGGATTTAATGAGCATTTCCAACGCTAAAACCCCCAACACGCAAATAGCAAAAATTGTGTTTTGGAAAACGCGATGAGAATTGTAGTCTTTCTTTTTGGCTAATTTCACGGCATAATAAACCCCAAAAGGAGAGAAAAGCGTGATAACCAATACGACTGTCATAATGATAATTGGAAGATTCATTTTCTTGTTTTTGTTTAATTACTTAAAGTTAATGACTTTTTACACTTGACCTTTTATTTAACCACACATAGTGACATAGTTTTTTCTATGTATTTAGGTAGTTAATTACAATCTCCCTCCGTTGTTTTAGCCGTTTTTAAAATCTCAACCACTTCATAAACGCTTTCATAATCAGCAGCAAAACCATCGTCTGATTTTCCTTTGTCTATGATTTCAATTTCAACGAAAATAGGCGTATAAGGTTTTTGGTCTACTGTTAATTCATCGTGCAAATTGTTTAATTTCTCTGTTTTGTCCGAAATCCAGAATTTTTTATCACCTCCGCATGGTGAAAAACCCCTTACTTCGTGTCCATAAATATAATGTCCTTTTAAAACAGTAGTTTTGGATGCTTTTTTATAGGTAGAAACCAAATTATCTCGTTTTAATACCAATTGATTTTCATCGAGTTGCTGTATTTCATAAACCATTGTGTCGATAGAAGAAACACGGTTTCCAATACTTTCTGCTACTAAATAAAGTTGGTTATTTTTCACTTCCCATCGCTGGTAAACCAACGTTTCCATATTGTCGGATTGGGCAGTACCATCTGAGAGTAAAGAAAAGTTTAAAGCACTTTCTGATTGGTCTTCCCAAGAACCGATAAGGAGATTGGTGTCAATAGTTGATGTTTGTTCTACCAAGTTTTCTTACGACTTTTTTCCAACGGAGTTACAAGAAGCGAAAAGCATTCCGCTTAGGAAAGCTATTGTAAAGATGTTTTTGATGTTCATTTTGTTGTTATATAAATATTTGTTTTTGATGTTTTACAAAAAAATAGTCAGCCACACCTTCATCAATCGCATTAAAAGCTCAAATGAATATATTGCAATTCTACGTTCAAGGCTTTTCCTATTTAAGTTTAAAATAGTTGTGGTTTTTCTCAATCCCTAAAATAAAATACAGTGGCTAATAGTACTAATAACAAGGCTATTCCCAACAAAACATACTGAAAAAGACTGTCTTTAAAGACAGTGGTGCTAGATAGCGAGGCAGCAAAGGCACCTAAAAAATAAAGTATAATTGGCTTTCGTTGTAATAGTGCTATTGCTCGCTTACTTAAAGAAGCTGGGTTTTGATTGTTTTTCATTGCTTTAACCTTTAAAAGGAATAGCTAAAGTAATGATATTTAAACTAAAAGTGACACATGATAAGCTAAAAAAGCTTTGAGACTGTGTTGTAAAAACAGCCTCAAAGCTTATAAGTATGGGTAAAACTGCAATTATTAGTTGCTGATCTTTTTAGTCAATTGCTGGTTGTCAACTGTGGTTATCTTGATAATCAACAGCTGATTGGCTTGTATGACTTCAAAGCTGTGACTAGTGGCGAATATGTTGGTCGCTTGGTTTACTATTCTACCTAGCATATCATACACCTTGATGTCTTTTATGTCAAAGCCATTGGCAACTATTTGTATGTGTCCGTCTTTTGTGAATACCTTCCAATCCACATTGGCAACCGGATTGTTTATGCTGAGTGCATCTCTATAAGCCAAACTAAAGCGTTCTTCAAAACTCCCAGCATCGGTATAGAATGTATACGAGCTGTCTTTCAGATTGTGATAGGTTCCTGAAAATTCGTCTTTCAAGAAAACATCTTGTTCTTCTGAATCAAATAATCCGTCAAAACGATCTAAGTATATGGTGTAATCTCCGGCAGTGGCTGTTTTATAACCAAGTCTGATTTCGTCACTATCGTCAAAAGGCAAGGCTCTACTTTGTATTGCTAATCCTTTTCCGCTATCGAGCAAACTGTATATTGAGATTGGATTCCCGCCATCAAACATTTCACTGTCATAAATATCTAATTCGTCAGTAGCTCCGTCCATATAACCTATAAGCGTCTGTTTAAAGCTATTGTTTCCTCTGATGCTCAGCCAAACACGGTGTTTGCTTTGTTGTGTATTTATAATTCTGTAGAAATGCGAGTTGTCATAGGCCTGACCATCGTTAATTCTATAGGTGTTTTTGAAAGTTACTGTTCCTCCAAGTGTAGAACCTTTGATAAAAAATCCTTGCCCTGATGCGATTTTACCTGTTGGGATAGAGTTTAAGTTGTCGTTAGTAGCTGCTTCAGTTCCAATTCCTCCCAGTAAATTATATACAGCAAAGTCATTCGGTGTATATTGCAGATGAGTTCCCTCTTGATTTAATACAGGGTTTGTCGAGTGTGTCCAAAGATAAATGGTCGGAATTATTTTTGATGCGTTGTCCGAATCAGTAAAGAACTTGTCAATATCAATAGCACTCGGATACGGATTACTCAAAAAGCTCATCACTGCATTGCTGTACGGATCTGAGGTTAATGCGTTGGGGTCTGGAGTTATGTTTGCTGTGATGTTATTGTTGTTAGGAGCGCCTTTAAAGCTAGCCGACAATGTTTGTTTTACTTGCCCTGTGCCAGGGAAGTTAGACGGTGCACGCATAATATATCCGTATCCAGGAGTCATAGCTTCTCCAGAAGCATTCACCCAAGATTGCCCATCAGGGTTCCATTTAAAGATATTATTTGGATTGGCAAATAGCTCCGAAGTAATTTGTCCTGCCACAGGTGAGCCCCAATAGGTATAATCACTTTTGTTCATCGGTGAGGTGATACGGTTATAGGTGATTTCTCCTTGGTTTTCGAAGTTCTCTATTTGCACTAGGTTCGAATTGTTTTCTACTATGAAGTTTTCAGGCTCTAGGTTATTGATGATTTGTTTTTCGACAATAAGTGAAATTCCAGATTCAACGGTCAATGTACCTGATTTAATAAGCACCTCACATACTGATGTGTTTTGAGAAAGGCTTAAATCCCCGGTTAGAATAATTCTTTTGCTGGGTTCTGGGTTACCGTTGCTCCAAGAGATTCCGTCCCAAATAGTATAATCATCACAGTTTCCGTATAAGCTACAAATTTCTAAAATAGCGGTATCACTTACACAATCACCAGTATTTCCGCTTATGGTTCTAGGGTTGCTTGGAACAGATAAATAAGCACAGAAGTTAGCTATATTACAAATGGATAAATTTGGATTTCCTTGAATTTCTAGGTGAGTAATAGTGTCAGGATCTATGTTTACAAGGCCTGAGAGGTCAGTTAGCCATCCATATGTTATTTTTAAATATCCGTTTATAGAAGTTAGGTTTGATAATTCGTTAACCTGAGTTAAGCTTCCTCCGTTATTTCCAATACTAAGATTTCCTCCTACAGTTTCTAACGAAGTTAATCCGTTTAGTTGAGATAAAGCAGGGCTATCATTAATAACTAATTCACCTGATATCGAAGTTAGGTTGTTTAAGCTAGAGTAAGAGGTTAGGCTATTGTTACCAAGTATTTTTAAATCTCCACCTATAGTCTCTAAAGCATCTAGACCTTTGAGCGTAGTAACTCCGTTTGCTTGAATTAAAAGATTACTCCCTAAGGTATGTAAGGTCTCTAAACCTTCTAAAGAGTTAAGAAGCGGATTGTCTAGAAACCAAACTTGTCCAGTTACGGTTGCTAAACTACTTAGATTAGTTATTTCTGTAAGGTAGGGGTTCTGGAAAATATGCAGTTGCCCTAATATTGTTTCTAAGCTATCTAAACCTTTGAGTGTCGTAAGTCCATTCCCTTGAATATACAAAAAACCTCCTATAGATTGTAAAGACTCTAAGCCTTTGAGAGAGGTTAGCATGCTATTGTTGTAAATATTAAGATTTCCTCCAATAGTTGTTAGGTCTTCCAATCCTTCTAGGTTTACTAGATGTGTAGTAAAAATCTCTAGGTTACCAGCTATGGATGTGAAAGGAAGATCACCTAATTCTGTAATAGTATCTGTACCTGAATAGGACAACGTCAAATTACCTGTAATTTCAGTACAGTTTGGGTAATTAGCTAAAAAAGCAGTTACCTCAGCATTATTGCTAAATATTAGATTAGCTTCAGTAGGACACTGTGCACTAGCAAAAAAAGAAAAAGAAAAAGAAAACAATAGTAGTACGAATAGCTTTTTCAAGCTCAAATCTGTTTTTTGTTTTGTGAAATAAGTAGTCATTATTATTTAATAAATTAAAATGAATAAATATTATATAATAAATCATCTTTTGAAGATGAGGTGTAATAGAGAGAAAATGAAAACATTGCATAGACTAGCATAACACTTCAAAGTAGCATATACTAAAGTGGAGCTATTTATAATAGTTATGAGTTATAACCAATTGATTAGCATGGCAGTTCAGCGTTTTTAACGCTACTTAAAGCTACAAAATATCTGTCTAAAAAGCAAGGCTTTTCGACTCGTTTATTAAGCATCTATGGAGATATGAAATATAAAAACTATCTGAAAACTTACGAAAACAAGACTTGTTTCACATCAAGCATTGGACGCTTCTGTTTTTTTTAAAAAAAACTTTCTTGAGTTTGCTATAAACACTAGTAATTGCTCAAGTTTGCTTTTCTAAGTAAATAAACTTAGGCCTAAATAGGTCTTTTTATTTGTTAAAAAAGGCCCAAACTAATTTAGCCCGAGCCTTTTTTATAATTCTAAAAAATAAATCTAAAATAACTATTACAGCAATGAATCGATTGCGTCTGTGTAGTTTTTCTTAGGCGATACACCAACGTGTCTACCTACAACTTCACCGTCTTTGAATACAAGTACAGTTGGGATATTTCTAACGCCATATTTAGCTGCAAATTCTTGGTTTGCATCAACGTCAACTTTTCCTACAACCGCTTTCCCGTCATACTCATTACTGATTTCGTCAATCACTGGACCTACCATTCTACATGGTCCACACCAAGCTGCCCAAAAATCTACCATTACTGGTTTGTCTGATTTCAAAACTACTTCTTCAAAAGTAGCATCTGTTATTTCTAAAGCCATAATCTATTGTTTTTTTATTATAGTGGGTTTAATATTGTTTATTGCAAATTTACGATATTATTTTTAATCAATTTCCGTAGCCTTATTGGGTTTTTCTATAGTTGCATTTGTATTTCAAATAGCATACCAAGTTGCTATAAGAATAATGCTTTGAGTTCTTTAGCTTCAGAAGGTTTCAGCTTACCTGCTAATATAAGGCTTAACTGTTTTCTTCTGAGTGCTGCTTCAAATCTTGATTTCTCAAGTTCAGTTTCGGGGATAACCTCGGGAATTTGCACAGGTCTGCCTGTTTCATCCACAGCTACAAAGGTATAGATAGCTTCACTAGCCTTGGTTTTATCTCCTGATTCTCTGTCTTCAATCCATACGTCGATATATATTTCCATAGAAGAAGAGAAAGCTCTAGAAACCTTTGATTCCACCGTAACTACGCTTCCAAGTGGAATTGATCGGGTGAAAGAAACATGGTTTACAGAAGCTGTCACACAAACTCTTCTAGAGTGTCTTCGCGCAGTAATACTTGCCGCTCTATCCATTCGGGCCAGCAGCTCGCCTCCAAAAAGATTATTTAGTGGATTGGTCTCTCCAGGGAGCACCATATCGGTGAGGATAGTAAGTGATGCAGAGGGTGTTTTTGGGTTCATTATGCTCTTAGGTTATTTCTTCGTTCTCTTGCTAATAAAGTGTTTTTCATAAGCATTGCAATAGTCATCGGACCAACACCACCAGGAACTGGGGTGATATAAGAGGCTTTTTTGCTTACGTTTTCAAAGTCTACATCACCTCTAATAGTATAGCCTTTCGGCGAATTTTCATCGGGCACACGTGTGATTCCAACGTCGATTACTACTGCGTCATCCTTGATCATTTCTGCTTTTAGGTAGTTTGGAACGCCAAGCGCCGTGATGATAATATCGGCTTGAGAGGTGATTTGAGTGATGTTTTTAGTGTGACTGTGCGTAAGTGTAACTGTCGAATTCCCAGGGAAGCCTTTACGCCCCATTAGGATACTCATCGGTCTGCCTACAATATGACTTCGTCCGATGACCACTGTGTGTTTACCTTGTGTGTCTACGTTGTAACGCTCTAATAACTCTAGAATTCCAAATGGAGTTGCAGGAATAAAAGTGCTCATATCTAAAGCCATTTTTCCAAAGTTTTCAGGATGGAAACCATCTACATCTTTACTTGGGTCGATAGACATGATTACCTTCTGCTCATCGATTTGTTTCGGAAGCGGAAGCTGAACAATAAATCCATCGATGTTATTGTCTTGGTTAAGTTCTTCGATCTTTTTCAGGAGTTCTACCTCTGAGGTGGTATTCGGAAGTCTGATTAAGGTAGATTCAAAACCTACCTGTTCGCAAGCTTTTACTTTGCTAGCAACATAAGTGAGGCTGGCTCCGTCATTCCCGACGATAATAGCTGCCAGATGAGGTACTTTCTCGCCTTTATTTTTAATTTTTTTGACAATCAAAGCAATTTCTTCTTTGATATCTTCAGATGTTTTTTTGCCGTCTAATAGTTGCATTTTGTTTTAGGTTTATTCTTTTTTCTCAAAAGAAATAATTCCTGCCTTTTCTGAATCCAGAAAAGGCAGGAATTATAATTATTTTTTTATCACTTTTACAACTTGTGCTTTTCCAGATTCGTTTGTTATTCTGACAATATAAATACCTGTTGTTAGATTTGTGAAATCTAAAATGGAATTGTTTTCAACAGTAGAAATTAGTAATCCAAGGGTGTTATAGATCTCAACTTTGTAATTTTCGCCACTATTTTTAATATACAATAATGAAGTTACAGGATTCGGATATACGGTTATCGGATTTAATTCTGGTTCAGAAACATTCAGAAAAGAAACAAATGTTGTTGTAACCTCGTTTGTTATAATCGGAGGATTATAGTCAAAATATATATCCGCTTCGGCACTAATTGTATCATCTACTACAACCGTTGATTTTGGTTTAATCTTGAAAGCAACAAATCCATTCGACCCTTCTTCATTTGCAGTAACTGCAGGAAGATAAATGGCATCAAAAATAAAATTAACTATGCTGCCGTCTATTATTTCAACACGATTTGAATGGCTAAAAGATTCTATTTCTATTGTTTCCCAATCAAGTTTTTCGTCGAGTATAGTGGTAATCAATACTCGTTCTGCAAAATAATTTCCTGTGTTTTGGAATCGTATGATATAGTGTAAATAGTCGCTACTGTTATCAATATGAACTTCTTCTCCTTCTAAAACCAACATATCATTAGGGTCATAAGAACCAACTATTGTTTGGTTATATTGCAACGAATTGTTATTTGGAGATATATCATCTTGAAGATTATTTTCTATATAAAATACTATTGTTTCACCTAATGTTACTACAGGAATTGTATTTACCTGAAATGAAAGGGTTGTTTTGTAGGTTGCAAAAGGTTGCAAATTTTCTATGTTAAACACTAATGTATTAGAAGTTTGTGATAAAGGATTAGGTGCTGCTCCAATAAAGTTTATTTTCTGATGATTATATTGTATATCAACAGTTGTGCTTATCGGATTTGTACCTTTATTTTTTGCTATTATTTGATATTTTGCCTCAAATCCCGGTCTTGCATCATTTAAAGGATAAAAACTAACTTCCAAATCATCGAAAAACTGGCTCGGAATCAAACAAAAATTAGCAATAGCATCTTCGTTATTATTATCAAATTGATTACTAATTGTGTTAGGACTTGGAGTAAAATAAGGGAATGTTGAAGTTATAGAGGTTGAGTAATTTCCTGCTTCAACTTTGAAAGAGTAATTTCCGTTTGATGCGGTAAAGGTTGAAACGGAAGAGTTACCATCAGCCAATGTTATCAATACTTGTTGAGCAACAATACTATCCTGATTACATTCGTTTAACGCTACATCTAAACTTACATTTCCTTTGATTTGGTTCAGACTAAGTCCTAAATTTTGATACCATACTATCTCGTCTTTACTTGGGTATGTTGTTACAAAATCCGGCTTTCCGTCTGCATTCATATCTTCTATAAAATTAAGAGCACCTACCTGAGGAATGAATTCCTGAATAAGATGATAAGTAAAAGAATTATTCCCTAAATTTTCAAGCCAAAAGAAAAGATTATTATTTCCTATACCTAATTTATATTCGGAAAGAATATCAAAATCTCCGTCATTATCAAAATCAACTATTTTTAAAAGTCCAAAAGTACCATGCGTGATGATAAATTGTGAACTTTGTACTAAATCAACAGGAGTGCTTAAAGTGCCATCGGTATTAATAGACACCATTCTGATTTTTTGAATGCTACTTTGTTGTGGTTTATGAATATAAATAATATCTGTTAAACCGTCTTCGTCAAAATCTCCTGTTGCAAAATGTTTTGAAGATATAAGCTGAAGATTAGTTGGATGAATAACCGAAAAATCACCAAGCCCGTTGGTGTTCTCTATCCAATACAAACCTTTTGGGTGTGTTGGAGTATTGGTTTCAAAATAAACCAAAAGGTCTAAATCCCCATCATAATCCATATCTACTGCTTCAATACTTTGAATGTTCTTTGTTGTATAATTGAAAGTAACCGGCAAATCAAAGCCGTTTCCATTATTAATTAACACATTAATACTGGTTTCCGATTGGTTTCCGAAGCTATAATAGGCTATAACGTCTTCTTTTCCGTCATTATTTACATCTGCGGCAAACAGTAAACTATGTTCTAAAATATTGACTGACTGTTCATTCGTAAAATTTCCTTGCCCGTCGTTTGTGAGCCACCCTATTTTTTGGGGAGTAGTATCATTCCATTGAGTGGAGCTGGCAACAATATCTTTATGTCCGTCATCGTTAAAATCTACAAGAAGAGCAGAATCAATTATTCCTAAACTTGTGGTGATGTGGTTCGGAGTTTCCGAGAAGCTTCCAAATCCGTCAGTATTTCTAAGCCAAACAAGTTTTTCTGTATTAGACGAGCTAATCAGAGCATCTCTAATTCCATCTCCATCAATATCTCCTATATCTGACAAATAAGCCATACTTATATAACCGTCAATAGTGTGTTCTTCAAAAGATAAAGCATCTCCGTCAGTATTATCAAACCATTTAATTAAACTGTTCGTAAAATCAGCTGTTACGACATCTAAATTGTTATCACCATTTATATCAGCAATAAAAACATCTTTATTGTTCATTACCGAATCAGATATGACTTGTGCCGAATCAAAAGTTGCCTCTCCGAGATTTTTATACCAGGTAATGCTATTAGTAAAAGAGTTTTGGGTAATAATATCTATTTTTCCGTCATTATCCAAATCAGCTAATCTTAAAGTGAAGTAATCATTACTTGAAGAGCCATTGCCTGAGGGAGCGTCTATTAATATCTGGGAATTTGCAAAAACATTATCGTCATTTCTGAACCAACGAATGTATCTAAATGCTCCATTTTCGTAAATATGTACAATATCTGTATCTCCGTCTCCGTCAATATCTCCACCTACCACATTCCCTCGATTCATAGTTCCTGAACTCATACCATTAACGGTAGAACCCATATTTTCTGTTGGAGTAGTTGGAAATGTTCCGTCTGAATTTTGTTGGTAATATACAACAACACTTTGAGTTTCATAAACCAGGTCAGGTAAATTATCACCACTTATATCCGTTAAAGTAAAGCGTTGCACAACCGGACTTGTTTTAATAAGTTCAGGTGGAGCAAAAGTTCCGTCACCATTATTCCTGAAGACCTCTATACGATAAGAAGGAGAAGAAGTCAATCGGCAGTGTACTATGTCTAAATCTCCGTCATTGTCTATATCTATTACTTGCAGTCCAAAGGTTCTGAAAGTTGTAGTGCTCAAGGTGATTGGTTCTCCAAAATTTCCGTTGCCGTCTAAATTCCTTACCCAATAAGCTAATGTATTTACATAAACTACATCATTAAATCCGTCACCATCAATATCAGCAATAAAAACATCTGTAATACCATAAACAGCATTTCCTACGGCAGGTAGATTTGCTACAAATTTTGAATTACCAAAATTTCCGTTGCCGTCTATATTTTTAATCCAACTTATTCCACCACCCCAATAATCTGCAGTAACAATATCAGGAAAACCATCGCCATCAATATCGCCTACGCAAACAGACATAGGGGCAGATTTCCCATAATTATCGTGTATGGTGTTTTTCTCCCACTCTATTGGAGATTGCGAAAAAGCATTGTTAAATAGTAGTAAACAAACTGAAAACCGAATAAGCAGTATATGTAATTTCATAATAAGCTGTTTTTGTATTCTTCAATACGGGAACAAATATATTTGTTTTAATCTTTTTATTGTTAAAAATGTTTTAAGGATTGAAAAAACAATGTTGTGTGTAAGAGATTGGTTTACATGCCTTACAAATTTTTAAAAACCTGTAAGGTATTCGAACCTAAAAATAACCTGAGCCCTGAAAACAATTTATCGCATTCCTTTTGGCAATCCTCCCATCATGCGCATCATGTTTTTTGCACCTCCACCTTGCATCATTTTCATCATTTTGCTCATCTGATCGAATTGTTTCATCAGTTGGTTGACCTGTTCAATTTTTGTTCCAGAACCTTTAGCGATTCTGATTTTTCTTTTATGATCAATGACTGCGGGTTTGGTGCGTTCTAAAGGGGTCATCGAGTGAATGATTGCCTCGATATGTTTAAAGGCATCGTCTTCAATCTCTACGTCTTTTAAAGCTTTTCCAGCACCGGGAATCATGCCGACCAAGTCTTTCATGTTCCCCATTTTTTTGATTTGTTGTATCTGTGATAGGAAGTCGTCAAAACCAAATTCGTTTTTGGCAATCTTCTTTTGGAGTTTTCTTGCTTCTTCTTCGTCATATTGTTCTTGAGCGCGTTCTACTAACGAAACTACGTCACCCATTCCCAAAATTCTATCTGCCATACGAGAAGGGTAGAACACGTCAATCGCCTCCATTTTTTCTCCAGTACCGATGAATTTAATCGGTTTGTTGACTACGGATTTAATCGAAATTGCCGCACCACCTCTAGTGTCTCCGTCGAGTTTGGTCAAGATTACACCGTCAAAGTTAAGTCTGTCGTTAAATGCCTTCGCTGTATTTACGGCATCTTGTCCGGTCATAGCATCTACAACAAAGAGGGTTTCTTGTGGCTGAAGAGCTTTGTGAATATTAGCAATCTCGTTCATCATTTGCTCGTCAATAGCCAAACGACCAGCAGTATCGACAATAACTGTATTGAATCCGTTAGTTTTGGCATATTTGATGGCGTTCTGAGCTATCTCAACCGCATTTTTGTTGTCAGGTTCTGAATATACTTCAACCCCAATTTGTTCTCCTACTACATGTAGCTGGTTGATTGCAGCAGGTCGATAAATATCACAGGCGACCAAAAGTGGTTTTTTCTGTTTTTTTGTTTTGAGGAAATTAGCGAGTTTACCAGAGAATGTCGTCTTACCAGAACCCTGTAGTCCTGACATAAGTATAACAGTTGGTGCTCCTGAGAGGTTTATTCCCGTAGCGTCACCTCCCATAAGTTCCGTAAGTTCGTCTTTGACAATCTTAATCAATAATTGTCCTGGTTGGAGCGTCGTAAGTACGTCTTGACCTAGTGCTTTTTCTTTTACTCTATTTGTAAATTCCTTGGCGATTTTAAAGTTGACATCGGCGTCAAGTAGAGCTCTACGAACCTCTTTGAGGGTCTCAGCAACGTTTACTTCGGTAATCTTTCCGTGACCTTTCAGTACGTGGAAAGCCCTGTCTAATTTTTCGGTTAAATTATTGAACATAAGTATTTATGTGTCTTTTTGTTTAGTTTGCAAAGATATGACTTTAAACCTAATCACGAAATACTCATATTGAGTTTTGTTGACTATAAGTTGAAGTCTTAAGAGTGATTGTCATAGGCAGTAAATTATTTGTTTATGAATTATACTTGGTTTTGGAAGGTTTATGAGGTGAAATGTATTTGCAAGACTTTTATGCACTAGAAATTATTTTTTATTCCTTTTGATTTTTTTTTGATATGTCTTGTTTTTGATAAAAGGTTTACGGAATTTTGGGGAATTTACAAAAACGCTCATAAATGGACAATTTCCACTATATCTCATCAGAAGTATTGTCGCTTCGAAAGCTAGCTAGTATTCACTTTGAAAATAAGAAAATTGCACTGTCAGAGGAAGCAGTCGCAAACATCGAAAAATGTAGAGCATATCTCGATAACAAGATGCTGAATCACAGTGAACCAATTTATGGAATCAACACTGGTTTCGGGTCGCTATACAACATTAAAATATCAAATGAAAACCTATCGCAGCTTCAAGAGAATCTTGTCAAGTCACACGCCTGTGGAACTGGGGATTTAGTGCCTAAACATATTGTTAAGCTGATGTTGTTCCTTAAGATTCAGTCTTTGAGTTACGGAAATTCAGGTGTACAGCTCGTCACTGTAGAGCGACTGATCGACTTTTATAATAACGATGTGCTTCCAGTGGTCTATACTCAGGGTTCTCTTGGTGCTTCGGGTGATTTAGCTCCATTGGCACATTTGTCATTGCCGCTACTCGGACTAGGTCAAGTGTGGTTTGAGGGCAAGAAGAGAGAGGCAAAAGAAGTATTGGCTCATTTTGGTTGGGAAAATATTGTCCTAAAATCAAAAGAAGGTTTGGCGCTTTTGAATGGAACACAGTTTATGAGTGCTTACGGGTGTTATACACTTATACAAGCGCATAAATTCTCCTATTTGGCAGATCTAATCGGAACAATTTCACTCGAAGCTTTTGATGGTAGGATAGAGCCTTTTAATAAACTTATTCATTTCGCACGTCCGCACAAAGGGCAAATTGATACCGCTAAGCGTATTTCAGGTTTTCTAGAAGGAAGTCAGATTATTGCTCAGACCAAGCAACACGTACAAGATCCTTATTCATTCAGATGTATACCACAAGTGCATGGGGCTACTAAAGACACTATTAATTATGTTAGTAACGTCTTTAAAACAGAAATCAACTCGGTTACGGACAATCCGAATATATTCATAAAAGAAGACCTCATCATCTCAGGGGGGAATTTTCACGGGCAACCGTTGGCGCTAGCGCTAGATTTCTTAGGGATTGCCTTAGCTGAGTTAGGAAGTATTTCAGAGCGAAGAACCTATCAACTTATCTCTGGACTCAGAGGATTGCCTGCCTTCCTTGTGAATAACCCGGGATTAAATTCAGGTTTTATGATTCCGCAATATACCGCTGCGAGTATTGTTAGTCAAAATAAGCAGCTAGCAACGCCTGCAAGTGTAGATAGTATTGTTTCTTCAAATGGACAAGAAGACCATGTGAGCATGGGAGCAAACGCCGCTACGAAATGCCTAAAAATTCTAGAAAACCTCCAGCGCATCTTGGCCATAGAACTCTACAATGCGTCCCAGGCCATAGAGTTTAGAAGGCCGTTAAGGTCAAGCGAGTTGATAGAGTCGTTCTTGGCGTCATTTAAGAAAAATGTAAACTTTGTTGAAGAAGACCGTATTATGTATTATGACATCGAAAAAAGCATTGCCTTCTTAACAGATTTTGAAATTACAGAAGAATAAAAGTTAATTCTCTTATAAACATATTAGCAAATAAAATAGTTTCAGTAGCTTTATATCCTGAAACAATCTAAATTTAATGAGGTATATATCGACTCTTTTAATGTTTTTCGCCTTCTTGTGGGGGTATGCTCAAGAGACAAACTCTACGGAGGTTACTATTGGGGGAACTGTCATTAGTCAGAAAACCAAGCTCCCTATGCATGGAGTAACAGTCATTAATCTTAATAAGGTGAAAGGAACCACTACCAACGTAATGGGTACTTTTGAGATCAAGGCAGGAGTCAACGATACGCTACATCTTTCGTTCATAGGTCACGAACCCTTAAAGATTAGAGTCACAGGAGAGTGGGCTAGATCAAAGACTACTTCCATCGAACTCATCGAAAAAGCTATGGTTATTGAAGAGATTGAAATTACAGGAGTAGTATTGACTGGCTTCTTGGAAGTTGACGCAAAACTTATACCTTTAAGAAGTGACTATAGGTATAGCATTTCAGGTTTGCCACATGGTTATGAGGCTGGGCGTCAGAAACCTGGTGCTTTTTCGAGAACGATGAGTTCTATCTTTAATCCGGCTGATGCGCTCTATGGGTTGTTTGGTAAAAGGCCTAAAGAACTAAGGAAGCTAAGGGAGATGAAAAAAGACACGACTGTAAAAGAGGTGTTAGCATCAAAATTTGACAGAGAAACCCTTGCTGCTCTTTTAGGAGTTACCAAAAAAGATATCGAAGAAATACTTATGAATTGCAATTACTCCGAAACTTTCATAAAGACTGCCAACGATCTTCAGATTATGGACGCTATAAGTGAATGCTACGAAGAATACAAACTCATCAACCGAAAATAAAATCCTCTTGAGGATATATTAAAATTCTTCTTTTTTATTTTACATACATTTGCAATTCAAATAATTAATTGTACTTTTGCACTCCCTTAATTGGGAATGGAATGTTTAATTTAAAATTTTTATTGTGAACACATTAAGCTACAAAACAGTGTCTGCTAACAAGGCTACTGTGCAAAAAGAGTGGGTTGTAGTTGATGCTGAGGGTCATAACTTAGGGCGTTTAGCTTCAAAAGTTGCAATGCTTTTGAGAGGTAAATACAAACCAAGTTACACACCTCACGTTGACTGTGGCGATAACGTAATTGTTATCAATGCAGAGAAAATCAACCTTACAGGGAATAAGCTTGCAGAGAAGACGTACATCCGTCACACGGGCTACCCAGGAGGACAAAGAAGTTTAACAGCACAACAGATTCAGAGCAAAAACCCTGCGATTCTTGTTGAAAAAGCTGTAAAAGGAATGTTGCCTAAAAACAAATTAGGAGCACAACTTTTCCGTAATTTAAATGTAAATGTAGGTTCAGAGCACAAACATGAGGCTCAACAACCTAAAACGATTAACCTAAACGACCTGAAGTAATGGCAGTTATCCACAAAATTGGTAGAAGAAAAACCGCAGTTGCTCGTATTTATCTTTCTGAAGGATCAGGAGTAATTACAGTAAACAAAAAAGCTCTTAATGACTACTTCCCAACAGCTACTTTGCAGTACAAAGTTAAGCAAGCACTTACACTAACCGGTAATGCTGATAATTTTGACGTAAAAGTAAACGTTTACGGAGGAGGTATCACAGGACAAGCTGAGGCAGTACGTATGGCTATCGCTCGTGCAATTTGCGAGGTAGATGTCGATAACAGAGCAATTGTTAAACCTGAAGGTTTGTTGACAAGAGACCCAAGAATGGTAGAACGTAAGAAATTTGGTCAGAAGAAAGCTCGTAAGAGATTCCAATTCTCAAAACGTTAATATCACGCTTTTACAAAACACGATTAATTTATTTATTAAGAATCAAATCAAGTTTTTGTTGCTTCCTGAGGCTATCAGGACTTTAGTTTAGCATCTAAATGGTTAAGACCGTTTTCTCGAGTATAATCAGAGGAAAGCTACTTAATCATTGCTTACTACAACAGAACGTAAACTATTTAGACAAATGGCAAAAAAAGTTGAAGTTAAAGAATTACTAGAAGCAGGTGTTCATTTCGGACACATGACTAGAAAATGGAATCCGAATATGGCTCCGTATATCTATATGGAACGCAACGGAATTCACATCATTAATCTATACAAAACAGCAGCTAAAATCGAAGAGGCTAATGAAGCTCTAAGAAAAATCGCTGCATCGGGAAGAAAAGTTCTTTTCGTAGCTACAAAAAAACAAGCAAAAGACATCGTCGCAGAGAAAGCTAAAGCAGCTAACATGCCATACATCACTGAGAGATGGCCAGGTGGAATGCTTACAAACTTCGTAACTATCCGTAAAGCCGTTAAGAAGATGGCTACTATTGACAGAATGAAGAAGGATGGAACTTTTGATACACTTTCAAAGAAAGAAAAACTTCAGGTAGATCGTCTTCGTGCAAAATTAGAAAAGAACTTAGGTTCTATAGCTGATATGACAAGACTTCCTGCAGCACTTTTTGTAGTTGATATCATTGCTGAGAATATCGCAGTAAAAGAAGCTCAAAAATTAAACATTCCAGTTTTTGCAATGGTTGATACCAACTCTGACCCACGTGAAGTTGAGTATGTTATACCATCAAATGATGATGCTTCTAAATCTATCGATAAAATTTTATCTCTAGTTACTGCTGCAATCATCGAAGGACACGCTGAAAAAGGAAGTACTTCTGAGGCAGTAGAAGCAGAAGAAGCTGTAACTCCAAAAGCTGAGGCAGCTCCTAAAAAAGAAGCAACTGCACAGGTAGAGGATGCTCCAAAAACAGAAGAATAAACAATATAAAATAAACAAAAGATTGAAAGCTTCTGAAGATTTAGGTAACCGTTGATTTAGATTTAAATTATACCCAAAACCAAATCAAGAGACTTTCAATCTTTTAATTTTCGAATCATTTAAAACAAAATACTATGGCAACTATTAGTGCTGCAGACGTAAACAAATTAAGACAAATTACAGGTGCCGGGATGATGGACTGTAAAAAGGCGCTTGTTGAGGCAGAAGGAGATTTTGACAAAGCTATTGAAGTGCTTCGCAAAAAAGGACAGAAAGTAGCTGCAAACCGCTCGGATAGAGAATCTACCGAAGGTGCTGCTATCGCTTTTGTCAATGCTGACAAAACCCTAGGTGTAGCTATTACACTAAACTGCGAAACAGATTTCGTTGGTAAAAACGAAGCTTTCGTTGCATTGGCAAATCAATTTGCTGAGCAAGCTATCAATTATACTACAAAAGAAGACTTCTTGGCTTCTGACTTTGGAGGAATTACTGTAGCTGAAAAACTAATCGAGCAAACTGGTGTTATCGGTGAGAAAATCGAAATCGGTTCATTCGAAAGATTAGAAGGTACATTTGTTGGAAGTTATATTCACGCTGGAAACAAAATCGCTACTCTAACATCACTTTCTGCTAACGTTGAAGGAGCTGAGGAAGTTGCTAGAAACGTTTCTATGCAAGCAGCTGCAATGAATCCAATTGCACTTAATGAGGCAGGAGTTGATCAATCAATCATCGACAAAGAAATCGAAATTGCTAAAGAACAACTAAGAGCGGAAGGGAAACCTGAAGCAATGCTTGATAATATCTCAAAAGGTAAGATCCAACGTTTCTACAAAGATAATACATTGGTAAACCAAGAGTATATCAAAGATAGCTCAATGAGTGTTACAAAATATGTTGAGTCAGTAAACAAAGACTTAAAGGTAACAGGATTCGTAAGAGTTGCTTTAGGATAATTACCCCTCAAAAAACTCTTATTACATAAAAAAACTGCTCATTTATAAATGAGCAGTTTTTTTGTTTGTAGTACTAGCTGTAGTCGACAGCATTTACTAAACTATCTGATAAGTTTTTTGTATTTGATTCGGGTAGGCATCAAATCACCTAAACGCTTCTTACGGTTTTCTTCGTATTCAGAGAAGCCACCCTCAAACACATACACCTCTGAGTTTCCTTCAAAAGCCAAAATATGTGTACATACCCTGTCTAGGAACCATCTATCGTGAGAGATCACCACAGCACATCCAGCGAAGTTTTCTAGACCTTCCTCTAAAGCACGGAGCGTATTTATGTCCAAGTCGTTAGTAGGCTCATCCAGAAGTAGGACGTTGCCTTCTTCTTTGAGGGTCATAGCTAAGTGAAGTCTGTTTCGTTCACCTCCAGAGAGTGTAGCTACTTTTTTGTTCTGCTCGTTTCCGCTGAAGTTGAATTTACTTAAATAGGCTCTTGAATTGACTTGTCTTCCGCCCATCATAATCAATTCTTGACTGTCACAGAAGTTCTCCCAAATAGTTTTCTCAGGATCAATATTTGAGTGGGCTTGGTCAACATAAGCAATTTTTACAGTCTCTCCGATTTCAAAACTACCGCTATCGGGTTGTTCTTCATTCATAATCATCCTAAAAATAGTTGATTTACCCGCGCCGTTTGGACCTATAATCCCAACAATTCCGGCTTGTGGTAAAACAAAGTTTAGGTTGTCATAAAGTAACTTGTCGCCAAATGATTTCGATACGTTTTTAGCTTCAATCACATTTGTTCCCAAACGCGGACCATTCGGGATATAGATTTCTAACTTCTCTTCTAGTTGTTTTTGGTCTTCGTTGAGTAGTCGGTCATAATTTTGCAAACGAGCTTTTTGTTTGGTCTGTCTTCCTTTGGTTCCTTGTCTTACCCATTCTAGCTCTCGCTCTAAGGTTTTTCTGCGTTTGGATGCTGTTTTTTCTTCTTGTGCCATACGTGTGGACTTTTGATCAAGCCAAGAGGAGTAGTTCCCTTTCCACGGAATTCCTTCGCCTCTATCTAACTCTAGAATCCAGCCTGCAATATTGTCAAGGAAATACCTGTCGTGAGTTACAGCGATAATGGTTCCTTTGTATTGTTGTAGGTGTTGCTCTAACCAATGTACTGATTCTGCATCCAAGTGGTTCGTAGGTTCATCTAGTAACAATACGTCGGGTTGCTGCAATAACAATCGGCATAACGCTACTCTACGTCTTTCTCCACCCGATAATACTTTGATAGGTGTGTCTGGATCTGGCGTACGGAGTGCATCCATCGCAATCTCTAACTTAGTGTCTATTTCCCATGCGCCAAGCGAATCAATTTTGTCTTGAAGTTCGGCTTGTCTGTCCATCAGTTTTTGCATCTTGTCGGCATCTTCATAGACTTCTGGAAGACCAAACATATCGTTGATTTTGTTGAACTCGTCAAGGACAGCCATGGTTTCAGCTACACCTTCGCGAACTATCTCAATAACGGTTTTGTTTTCGTCTAACTGTGGCTCTTGTTCTAAATACCCAACGGTATATCCTGGAGCAAAAACGACATCGCCTTGGTAGTTTTTATCAACTCCGGCAATAATCTTCAGCAAGGATGATTTTCCCGATCCGTTTAGACCTAAGATTCCAATCTTGGCTCCATAGAAAAAGCTTAAGTAAATATCCTTAAGCACTTGTTTGTTGGTCGATGAGTAGGTTTTACTCACTTTCGACATCGAAAAAATTACTTTTTTATCGTCTGACATTTTTATTTAGGATTAAGTGAATTAGGATTTAGGTATTTTGTTTACTACTAATACGATTGTATCAACACTTCTGACGGAATTCCGAACTTTGAATTTAGCTTTCTAATCATTTCGAGAGATAATTTTCTTTTTTTGTTCAGAATTTCACTTGCTCTGCTTTTTAGCCCGATTAAGTCTGCTAAATCATTTTGATTATAGTTCATTTGCTCCATTCTGAATTTAATTGCCTCAATCGGGTCAGGCATTTCAATTGGGAAATTTTCGTTTTCGTATTTTTCAATCAAAATCCCTAAAATTTCCAATTCATCGCCTTGTTTTGTTCCTTTTTTGGCATCAAAGATTTGCTCAAGCCTTTCCAAAGCCTGATTATAATCGCTTTCTGATTTTATGGGTTTTAGTTTCATTGTTTTCTGATTTTAAATTGTGTTTACATCAATTTTATCATAATCTGAATGTGTCCCGACGAATCGTATCCAAACCATTTGATAGTCATAATTTATTCTCACTATCAATCTGTATTTGTTTCCTTTTATATCAAAACAAATCCTGTTGTTTTTCAAAACACTTGCACTCGGATAATTTGCTTTTATTTCGTTCGAGTTTTTCCAAGCTGCATTTTCTACCTCTCGATACCAAGCCTTTAACTGCTGTTCGCAATCATTGTGCTTCTCCCAAAACTCTCGTAATATCTTTTTTGAAATTACCCTCAAGGCTGATTTAATTTTGTCAGGACAAAGATAAATAAAAAATTCCCAATTCGGGAACTTTTTTGCTTTTATTTAGATTTTTTGGAATGGTTACCCGAAAACAGCCTCCATTCTCATATAAATATTGATGATGAAAATAACGGAAGCCAATGAAAACAAAATAAATTTTGGAGATTTGTATTGTTTGTTTTTAGCTAATACCACAAGCTGAAAAACTGTGAGTATCAAAATAAAGCTAAAAAAGAAAAAGAATATTTTGTCGATGTTCATAGTTAAGATGTTTGTTTTTCAAAGTTACGGAAAACTATTATATACTAACCACAAGAAAGGATTCGTGTGGGAGCGGGGGTTATAAATCTGCTTAAATAATTCTATCTAACATTAAACACAAATAAGATATATATTACCATTTATAGACCAAATAAGTTTACAATAAAAATTATAAACATAACTCCAAATGCTATCCTCATCCATAGAACAAAATGATTAGTAAGTTCATCTTTTTCTGTATCATTAATATCTTTTCTTGAATAAATAAAAAATGCAGGATAAAAAAAATGTTGTAAGTTCAACTCATAAGTTTGTTGCACTTATGAGTTGAACACAGCCCTAATAAAGATATGTAAATCATCAAATACTTAATTTAAACATGTCAAATATAAAAAATATTTTAACATTTATTTGATAAAGAAAAATAGTGATTATCTTCAATCTACAAAAGTGGTTCTGTTTTTTCAATATCAACACTCAATAAAAAATCCGTTTTGTTACAATTTTACAAAACGGATTCTCTGTTTTTATTTAAAATACGACAAATTATGATTGTCTTCGATTTTTAGAAGTGTTTCGTAAATGAGTTTGATTACGTTTTCCACATCATCTCTATGTACCATTTCAACGGTCGTATGCATATAACGTAGTGGAAGCGAAATCAGAGCAGAAGCTACTCCTCCGTTGCTGTAAGCAAATGCATCAGTATCAGTTCCGGTAACTCTTGAGGATGCTAAGCGTTGAAACGGAATATTTTTCTCTTCGGCTGTATTTAGAATCAGTTCTCTCAAGTTGTTTTGAACAGCCGGAGCATACGTAATCACTGGTCCTTTCCCGATTTGAGTATCACCCTCAATCTTTTTGTCAATCATCGGAGTGGTCGAATCGTGACAAACATCCGTAACAATTGCAAGATTCGGACGAATCGTTTTGGTAATCATTTCTGCACCGCGAAGACCTACTTCTTCCTGTACAGAATTGGTGATGTATAGCCCAAACGGAAGTGTCTTTTTATTTTCTTTGAGCAGTCGTGCAACTTCAGCAATCATAAATCCTCCCATTCGGTTGTCTAGGGCGCGACAAACAAATCTATTTTCGTTCAGAATCATAAAGTCATCCGGATAGGTAATCACACAACCTACGTGAACGCCTAATTTTTCTACCTCTTCTTTCGAAGAACATCCCACATCGATAAAGATGTTGTCTAGTTTTGGTGCCTCTTCTTTTCCTCTATTTCTTGTATGAATAGCTGGCCATCCGAAAACCCCTTTTACGATTCCGTTTTTGGTATGTATGTTTACGCGTTTTGAAGGTGCAATTTGATGGTCTGAACCTCCATTTCTGATCACGTATATATGACCCTCGTTAGTGATGTAGTTTACGTACCAAGAGATTTCGTCTGCGTGCCCTTCGATGACAACTTTATAAGGTGCCTCAGGGTTTATGACACCTACTGCAGTTCCATAAGTATCAGTAATAAAAGTGTCAACATAGGGTTTTAGGTAGTCCATCCACAGTTTTTGACCTTCAGATTCATAGCCTGTAGGAGAGGAGTTGTTCAAATATTTCTCTAAGAAGTCTAAGGATGATTTTTTGAAAATGGATTTAGGCATAGATATCGATTTTTAAATTTGCACTAAAATATAAATTCTTTAGCATAATTATAGTTATATAATTCATAATTTTGACGATGAATGTAGGTTTTAGGTATGAATCGAGCTTTAGTACTAATTTTTTCTTGCGTGT
>CAZRCB010000002.1:0-23371 GCA_964598455.1 uncultured Flavobacterium sp. | reverse complement strand
TATAAGGCTTCTAGATATGAATCGGGTTTTAATCACAGTTTTTTTCTCTCTTGTTTGGATTTCGGTGACTGCTCAAGTGGATGCTGATTCTCTTGAGGTGATAACCAAAGAGTCAACCATTGAAGAAGTGTATATCACTAATGAGAAACTCTCCTTAGAGGAGATTGAAGCTAGGAAACAATTCTTGATTCTCAAAAACCGCGTCTATAGAACTTATCCATTTGCCAAAACAGCTTCAGAGCGTTTGGAACTCCTCAACCAGAATCTGGCAAAACTGACTAAGAAACGCGATCGGAAAAAATATCTAAAAATAACCGAGGAATATATGGAAAAAGAGTTCGAAGCACGACTTAGAAAACTCTCAAGAAAAGATGGACAGATTTTGATGAAACTTATACATCGACAAACCGGACAGTCTACCCACGAACTAGTCAAGGACCTGAAAAGTGGGTGGAGTGCCTATTGGTACGGGAAAACAGCTAAAATATTTAGTATAGATCTGAAGTCAACGTATAATCCGTATAGCATTCAAGAAGATTTCTGGATCGAGGACATTTTGATAGAGGCTTTTGAAACTCAAAAACTGATAGAACAAAAACCTAAAAACCCTATTGACTATGTGAAATTAGCTAATATTTGGAGAAAAAAACAAGCGCAGAATTAGCCTTTTTTCATTCATAAGATATACTTAATTTATTTTGTAATACCTGCATAAGCATACACACTTTTACTTTACATTTGCGGGACTAATTACTCAAATATTATCATTGCAACTCTTGACTTTCCATCACTGGTTTAAGGATACTTTCAGTTTTACTTCTGAGCAGGTAATGAGCTGGTTTGTATATGATCCGAAATCACCGATGCTCTTTAGCAGCACTTTGTTTTTGGGTATGTTTCTGGTCTTTTATCTGGTATATATTATCACCAAAAAGCACAATAATTTCCGTACTGTATTCGTGGTATTGTTTTCGCTTTTCTTTTACTACAAAGCAGGGGGGTACTACTTTATTCTATTAATACTATCAACCATTGCCGACTACATACTGGCTAATCTCATTTATAAAAGTCAAAAGGCTAATATCCGGAAACTCTATTTGGCTGTTAGTGTCAGCCTTAGCTTAGGTTTACTTGGCTATTTTAAATATTCCAATTTTCTGATAGATAGTTTTAACAATCTCTTTATGTCTAACTTTGCACTTCAGGATATTATTTTACCTGTCGGGATTTCGTTCTATACTTTTCAAACGATGAGCTATACCATCGATATCTATAGAAGAGAAATTCAACCTGCCAGAACAGTATTGGATTTTGCTTTTTTTGTCACTTTTTTTCCTCAATTAGTAGCAGGACCAATCATAAGAGCCAAGGAATTCATCCCTCAGATTTACCAAAAGGTCAAGCTCACAAAAGAAGATGCTAGTATGGCACTATTTCTGATTATTGGAGGTTTGCTCAAGAAAGCGGTCATATCAGATTATATCTCACTCAATTTTGTGGATAGGGTTTTTGATGCGCCCAATAGTTATTCTTCGTTTGAGAATTTAATGGCTGTTTATGGATATGCCTTACAGATATATTGTGATTTTTCGGGATATTCTGATATGGCAATTGGGCTTGCGTTGCTAATGGGCTTCACGCTTCCTGCAAACTTCAGAACACCATATCAGTCCAAGAATATTACAGAGTTCTGGCGAAGATGGCATATCTCATTATCCACTTGGCTCAAAGACTATTTGTATATATCCGTAGGAGGAAATCGCAAGGGAACCTTTATGGGGTATGTGTTTCCTGTTTTATTCTTTGTAGGAATTCTACTTTGGTCAATGAGTATTGTTAGCCTATCTATTTGGCCACTTATAGGTTCTTTGGTGGCTATTGGAATATTTGTCTTGAGCTTTGTATTGTCGTCCTCACCAAAAAAATCCATGCATACCAACTTCAATCTAATGACAACAATGTTGCTCGGAGGCTTATGGCACGGAGCAAGTCTAAGGTTTATACTCTGGGGCGCACTACACGGTCTGGCACTTGCGATTCACAAGTTTTTTATGGAATTATTTCCGAGTAAAAACGCAGCGAATAATCCATTTAGAAAATGGTTCTCGAATGCTTTTTCAATTTTATTGACTTTTCACTTTGTAGTTTTTTGTTGGATCTTCTTCAGAGCAAAGGACTTTACGATAGCAACGGATATTATTACAAATATTAGCAATCTAAATCTTGATTTTAATCAGTGGATAGTGATTGCGGATGTGTATAGAAATGTCTTTGTTTTATTACTTCTTGGGTATGTGTGGCACTTTTTTCCACAAAAACTCAACACTAAGCTCTATCAAATCTTTAATCAAACGCCTTTAGTCCTCAAAGGACTTACAATAGGTTTTGTGTTTTGGATTGTTTATGCTACAGCTTCAAGCGACACACAGCCTTTTATCTATTTCCAGTTTTAATAGGCATGGCTGCTTTCATTAGTTAGATTATTGTTCTATTTTTGAGGACAACAAAAAACACACACAAGTTATGATGCAATGGGAACGCCTGCTGTCGCTTAAAAGACAAGGAGATACAGAGCCTAGAATCCGAAAAGAGCAAGACCAAAACCGCCTGGGATTTGAAGTCGATTTTGACCGAATAATTTTCTCCGCTCCGTTTAGAACACTTCAAGACAAGACACAGGTTATCCCACTTTCTAAAACTAATTTTGTGCACTCTAGACTTACACATAGCCTTGAGGTCTCTGTTGTTGGGCGTTCTTTAGGTAGAAGTATAGGAAAGATAGTCTTAGATAAATATCCCTATTTAGCTGAAATGGGCTACGAGAGTAATGATTTTGGCGTAATAGTCGCTGCGGCAGCATTGGCTCATGATATCGGAAACCCGCCATTTGGCCATTCAGGCGAGAAGGCAATAGGGGAGTATTTTTTGACCGGAAATGGCAGGAAATATAAAGAAAAACTCTCACCTAAAGAATTTCAAGACCTTGCTTCGTTCGAGGGTAACGCTAACGGCATAACTGTGTTGAGTTCATCTATGTTTGGTGTGGAAGGTGGATTGCGCATTTCGTATGCTACTCTTGGTGCATTTATGAAGTACCCGAAGGAGTCTTTGCCTGTAAAACCTACCAACAGAATTGCCGACAAAAAGTTTGGTTTCTTCCAAGCAGATAAAAGCTTTATTGAGGATGTTGCCCACGAGTTGGGGCTTATCCCAAATAAATCTGGCAATGACATAGGTTTCGAACGCCATCCATTGGCATATTTAGTAGAAGCAGCAGACGATATTTGTTATACCATAATTGATTTTGAGGATGGAATTAATCTCGGATGGATTGACGAAGACTATGCATTGGAGTATTTAATAAAATTGGTAAAAGACAATATTCGACCGAAATATTATCGCCTCAAGTCTAAGGAAGATAGGGTAAGTTATCTCAGAGCCCTAGCCATTTCTAGGATGATTGATGAGGTGATAGAGGTCTTTAGAGAAAATGAAACCCAAATTCTAACTGGGAATTTTCCACACTCACTCACAGATAAAAGTAGATTTAAGGCACAAATGGACGATATCATCCAAATTTGCGCCAAGAAAATATACCAAAGCCAAGAGGTTACCGAAAAAGAGATTACAGGTTATAGAGTACTAACCGTACTATTAGATGCTTTTACTACAGCTTATAATAACCAATACGAAGGTAAAGCCAGTAGCTATGATAAGCTGATATTAAGGCTATTACCCGAGAGATACAGAGCAGAGGAGGTTGGTTCCCTCTACGAACGATTACTGCAAATTTGCCATTTTATTTCCTTATTAACTGACGGAAATGCCTTGCAGTTATCTCAGATTATCCAAGCTGGAAAAGTCAATTCTTAATTCTGTTGAACCTATCTCGAAGGCTTGACAACAAGCGCATCCGTAAACTTTTCTCTAATAATAATGCGGTTTCTGTCAGCCTCTAATTTGCTCTTGTAATTGCCTACTTGGACTTTGTAATTCGGAGAGCTAAAGACAATCGTAGCATCAGTATCTGGAAAACTTTTTTTAAAATCTGCCAAAACTTTTCGAGCACCCTGACTGTCGCCATAGAAAATCTGAACTTTATACTTGTCCGTAGCGGTGATGGAGGTATTGATTTTTCGCTTCTCTTGTAGTAAGTTTTCCAGCTTGTGGTCCTGAATAATGGTTGTTTGAGCTGTTAAAATATTGGTATTGAGCGCGATTATAAAAAGTATGAAAAAAGGTGATTTTAGGGCGTCTAGCGTCATAACATATTATATTTTAGGCAAATGTACTATTTATTATTTGATGTTAAATTCACGAGTCTATTTAGAACTGTTATAAATTGTGCTGAATAGTGCTACTTGGGCTTTGAGAATATTCTTTAAATTGTATTTTTGTACAGATTTTTTAGTTAATAACCCATATTTGGTTATTGTGCTAGTATTAAAAAGTGTGCCAAATTTAAGCGACAATCGTTTTTAGATATGAAAAAAATGGGAAGCCATAGTTCTGTATTTAGATTTTTATTATTGAGTCTATTCTTTGTGTTTAGTACTTCAATGAACCTTTTTGCTCAAGAAGGAGATCCTTCTAACGGTAAATCTCTGTTTAACGCTAATTGTGCCGCATGTCACAGTTTGGACAAGCCAATGACCGGGCCGCCGCTTAGAGGTATGTCAGAACGCCTTGACAATGAGTGGTTGCATAAATGGATCAGAAATAGCGCCGAACTGATTAAGTCTGGTGATAGTTATGCTAACAAAATTTTCGCAGAGTACAAGAACCTGCCAATGACACCGTTCCCGCAACTTTCTGATCAGGACATTGATGATATCATCGCTTATACTGCTCAGGTAAAAGAAGAGCCTGTAGCTTCTGTAGCTACTACGGGCGGTGCCGCAACAACTGACAATAACTCTATGAATCAACTAATTTTAGGGGCTTTGGCTTTGGTGTTGTTGGTTCTTATTATGGCTTTGTTTGTGGTGAGAAAAGGTCTTAAGAATATAGCTGAGGTGAAGGGTCTTGATTTGGAGGAAGGAAAGCGGCCTACGTTGTGGCAAGCCTTCGTTAAGAATCAGTTTATGGTGTTTGTAACCGTAATCTTCTTGCTGCTTGCGAGTGCGTATTTCGGATATGGATATATGATGCAGATTGGGGTTGATAAAGGTTATGCGCCAATCCAACCTATACACTACTCACACAAGATACACGCCGGAGATAATCAAATTGATTGTAAATACTGTCACTCTTCTGCTAGAACAAGCAAAACTTCAGGGATTCCTTCCTTAAATGTGTGTATGAACTGTCACGAGACAATTTCTGAGTACAACGGACAAGAAGATTTATCAAAAGGATATACTAAAGATTTCTATACTGCCGAGATCAAAAAACTATATGAGGCTGTGGGATGGGACGAAACTACGCGTGAGTATTCAAAACAACAAAAACCTGTAAAATGGGTGCGTATACACAACTTGCCTGATTTCGTGTACTTCAATCACTCTCAACACGTTTCAGTGGCTGGCCTAGAGTGTCAGACTTGTCACGGAGAGGTACAAGAAATGGAAATACTTGAGCAACATGCTACCCTAACTATGGGATGGTGTATAGATTGTCATAGAACAACAAATGTTAAGACAGAAGGCAACGATTACTATAAGAAAATGCACGAAGAGCTTGCTAGCAAATATGGGGTAGAAAAACTTACAGTTGCGCAAATGGGAGGTTTAGAGTGTGGTAAATGTCATTATTAATTAAGGTTTAAATTATTTTATACAAGAAATATGTCAACAACAAACAAGAAATACTGGAAAAGTGTTGAGGAGCTAGACCAAAATAGCTCTATTGTTGAGACGCTTAGAAACAACGAATTTGTTGAAGAAATCCCTACGGATAAGTTCCTAGGAGATGAGAAGACGCTTTCTGCGTCTTCAACAACAAGACGTGACTTTCTAAAGTATGTTGGTTTTAGTACTGCTGCTGCTACCTTGGTTGCCTGTGAAGGACCGGTGGTGAAATCTATACCTTATGTGGTGCAGCCAGAGGAAATTATTCCTGGAGTAGCTGATTATTATGCTACAACTATGGCTGATGGGCATGACTTTGCTAACATACTCGTAAAAACAAGAGATGGTCGTCCGATTAAGATAGAGAATAACAATCTTTCAGATGCAAAAATACATGCAAATGCACGTGTTCATGCTTCTGTATTATCGATGTACGATAGTTCTCGTCTTAAGAATCCAATGATTGATGGTGGCAATGCTACTTGGGACCAAGTTGATGCGAAGATGAAAAAGTCTTTAGCTGACGCACAGGCTTCAGGTGGACAAATCGTATTGCTTACTGGTACGATGGCAAGTCCATCTACTGATAAATTGATTGCTGAATTTAGCGCAAAATATCCTACTGCAAAACATGTCGTATATGATGCTGTTTCTAGTTCCGAAGCGCTTGATGCTTTCCAAAAAGTATATGGCGAAAGAGCTTTAGCAGGTTATGACTTTTCAAAAGCAGATACGGTAGTAGCTGTCGGTGCAGATTTCTTAGGTGATTGGCAAGGAGGAGGATACGATGGTGGTTATGCACAAAAACGTATTCCCAAGAACGGAAAAATGTCTAAACATATCCAGTTTGAGGCAAATATGAGTATGGCTGGAGCTAATGCTGATAAACGCTACCCGATGACTGTAGCTCAACAGAAATTAGCTGTTGCAAAAATATACGGAATTATAACCGGTAATGCGGTGTCTGTTTCTGGACTTGAGAATGAAGAGGCTGTTATTAATGCAGCCAACGAACTTAAACGCGCAGGAAACAAAGCTGTATTTGTAACTGGACTCGACGATGTAAATGCACAGTTGTTGGCTATTGCTATAAATACTGCACTTTCTAGTGTGGCTTTTGAGCCGAATAAACCTAGATATATTCGTCAAGGAGACGCAAAAGCTGTTGCTGAATTTGTTTCAGACCTTAAAGCGGGGAAAGTTCATACTCTTATTATGAGTGGAGTGAATCCTGTATATTCGCTTCCAAACGGTGTGGAAATCGTAGAAGCACTTAAAAAAGTTAAAACATCGATTGCATTTACGTTGAAACTAGACGAAACTGCAATTCATACAAATATGGCTGTTGCACTTCCACACTATTTAGAGTCATGGGGAGATGTAAGTATTGAAAAAGGACACTATTCTATAGTACAACCTACAATTCGACCGCTATTTGATTCAAAACAGTTTCAAGAAGCATTGCTTTCTTGGACGGATAATTCAACAACTTATTACGACTATCTTAAATCTGTCTGGACAACTTCAATACTTTCGGGAAAAACTTGGAATCAAGCAGTTCACGATGGACTATTTATTTCAGAGGGTGCGACTCTAGCTACAGCAAATTTAGATTCTGTATCTGAAGCTGCAAATATGTTGTCTAATACGAAAGCTTCTACTGATTTCGAATTAGTATTGTATACTAAAACAGGAATGGGTGATGGTCAGCAAGCCAATAACCCGTGGTTGCAAGAATTCCCTGACCCGATTACTCGTGTGTCGTGGGATAACTATGCTACTATGAACAGACTAGATGCAGAGGCAGTAGGAGTTAAAAATTACAATGTTGCAAACGGTGGACTTAATGGAAGTTATGTTACTATTGATGTCAATGGTACAAAGCTCGAAAATATCCCTGTGATTATTCAGCCAGGACAAGCAAAAGGAACTATCGGACTTTCGCTTGGATATGGTAGAAAGGAAGGACTAAAATCAGAAATGCAAGTAGGTGTTAATGCTTACACTTTATATCATAACCAAAATGGAATTCAGTCAGCAAAAGTAACCAAACAAGGTGGTGCAGACCATGAGTTTGCTTGTCTTCAGTTGCATGGAACACTAATGGGTAGAGGTGATATCATCAAAGAAACTACACTTACTGATTATAATGAGAAAGATGCAAAAGATTGGAATATCATTCCGATGGTTTCTCTAGATCATAAAGCAACACCTACAACTCAGGTTGATATATGGGAGTCTTTTGACAGAAGCATAGGGCATCACTTCAAACTTTCTATTGACTTAAATGCTTGTACAGGATGTGGTGCTTGTGTTATTGCTTGTCACTCAGAGAACAACGTACCGGTTGTCGGAAAATCAGAAGTAAGAAGATACCGTGATATGCACTGGTTGCGTATCGATAGATATTATTCATCTGAGGATACTTTTGGTGGAGATGTTGTTAAAAAAGATTCAGGAAGTGGTTTAATTGATAACATTACAAAATACCGTGAGTTAGAGCACCCTGCAGATAATCCTCAGGTTGCTTTCCAGCCTGTTATGTGTCAACACTGTAATCACGCGCCTTGTGAGACAGTTTGTCCTGTTGCTGCAACATCACATGGTCGCCAAGGTCAAAACCATATGGCATATAACCGATGTGTAGGTACACGTTATTGTGCAAACAACTGTCCATATAAAGTAAGACGTTTTAACTGGTTCTTATATAGCCAAAACCCAGAGTTTGATTATAATATGAACGACGATCTAGGCCGAATGGCTCTGAATCCAGATGTTGTAGTTCGCTCTCGTGGAGTTATGGAGAAATGTTCGTTCTGTATCCAAAATACGCAAGCTGTAATTCTTAAGGCTAAAAGAGAAGGAAGAGAAGTGTCGAATGGAGAGTTCCATAATGCTGCTGCATGTGCCGCTGCTTGTACAAGCGGAGCAATGGTATTTGGTGACGTAAACGACAAAGAAGGTCCTGTAGCTAAGTTACACGACGACGAAAGAAGATACCATTTATTAGAGCATATTGGTACACAACCAAACGTGTTTTACCACGTAAAAGTAAGAAACGTATAACTCAAATAAGTAACTAAAAGTATATAAATAAGGATTATGTCTCATTACGAAGCACCCATAAGAAAGCCTTTAGTTTTAGGAAATAAAACTTACCATGACGTTACAGTTGATGTAGCTCGTCCGGTAGAAGGCAAAGCAAATAAACAATGGTGGACTGTATTTCTGATAGCGTTAGCTGCCTTTTTGTGGGGAGTTGGATGTATGGTATATACAATTTCTACAGGAATCGGAACTTGGGGATTAAACAAAACCATCGGATGGGCTTGGGATATTACCAACTTCGTTTGGTGGGTAGGTATTGGACACGCCGGTACGCTTATCTCAGCAGTACTTCTGTTATTCCGTCAAAAATGGAGATTTGCTATTAACCGTTCAGCAGAGGCTATGACTATCTTCTCGGTAGTTCAGGCAGGTCTTTTCCCAATTATTCACATGGGACGTCCATGGTTGGCATATTGGGTTCTCCCAATACCAAACCAGTTTGGATCTCTGTGGGTGAACTTTAACTCACCGCTACTTTGGGACGTATTTGCAATTTCAACCTATTTGTCAGTATCACTAGTTTTCTGGTGGACAGGACTTTTACCTGACTTTGCGATGATTAGAGATAGAGCAATAACTCCTTTCAATAAAAAGATTTATTCTATCCTATCTTTCGGATGGAGCGGTAGAGCAAAAGACTGGCAACGTTTCGAAGAGGTATCATTGGTTCTAGCTGGTTTGGCTACACCGCTTGTACTTTCAGTACACACGATCGTTTCTTTTGACTTCGCTACTTCAATCGTACCGGGATGGCATACCACTATTTTACCTCCTTACTTCGTTGCAGGAGCTATCTTCTCTGGTTTTGCTATGGTTAACACGCTTCTTATTATCATGAGAAAAGTGTGTAATTTCGAAGAGTATATTACTGTACTTCACATAGAACTTATGAATATCATTATCATGATTACTGGTTCTATCGTTGGTATTGCATACATTACTGAGCTATTCGTTGCCTGGTATTCAGGAGTTGAATATGAGTCTTATGCCTTCTTAAACAGAGCTACTGGGCCTTACTGGTGGGCATATTGGTTGATGATGTCTTGTAACGTTCTTTCGCCACAGATTATGTGGTTTAAGAAAATCAGAACCAACATTATGATATCGTTTATTATTTCAATTGTAGTAAATATCGGGATGTGGTTCGAACGTTTTGTAATTATCGCAACTTCGCTACACAGAGACTACCTACCGTCATCATGGGCTATGTTCCAACCTACTTTTGTTGACATAGGAACATTTATCGGAACAATTGGATTCTTTTTCGTGCTATTTTTATTATACTCTCGTAGTTTCCCTGTAATTTCACAGGCAGAGGTGAAGACAATACTTAAATCTTCGGGAGATAACTATAAAAAAGAAAGAGAATTAAAAGGAGATCATTCACATAACCATTAATTTGAGATATGAGCAATAAAGTTATTCACGTATTATACAATGATGACGATGTCTTGCTAGATGCTGTACATACTACACGTTCTGCAAATCATCATATCGAAGAGATTTATACCCCTTTCCCAGTACACGGGCTAGATAAAGCTATGGGGCTTGCGCCTACTAGAATTGCCATAACTGCTTTTATGTATGGTCTTGTGGGACTTACTACAGCTACTTTGCTAATGAACTACATCATGATTGTTGATTGGCCGCAAGATATCGGAGGTAAACCAAGTTTTAGTTATCTACAAAACTTGCCTTCTTTTATACCTATTTCGTTCGAGCTTACGGTGTTCTTCGCAGCCCACCTTATGGTTCATACTTTTTATATGAGAAGCAAATTGTGGATTGGTAAAAAAGCAGAAAATCCTGATCCGAGAACTACTGATGATCACTTTTTGATGGAAGTTGCCGTAACTGGTGACGAACAAGAAATGGTTGAGTTCTTTCAGAAAACAGGAGCTGTAGAGATTAAAATTGTTGACAAGCACTAATTTTAGATATGAAAAATTTATATAGAATAACGGCTTTGGTAGTGCTATCTTCATCGGTAGTATCATGTTTTAATGACAAGAACCCAAACTATCAATTTTTCCCGAATATGTATGAGTCTGTGGCTTATGAAACATATACGGAATCTGATGTGTTTGCCGAAGGAAGTACTGCACAATTGCCAGCTGAAGGATCTGTTCCAAGAGGATTTACTCCTTATGAATATCCGAATACTCCAGAAGGTCTAGAAGACGCAAGAGCAAACCTAGTTTCGCCACTTTCAGAAGAAGATTATAATTCAGATACTGCTAAAGCGCTTTACACAGTTTATTGTGCTGTATGCCACGGTGATGCAGGAGATGGTCAAGGTACTTTGGTTAAAAGAGAGAAATTCCTCGGTGTACCAAACTATAACGACAGAGTACTCACAGAAGGAAGTATCTATCACGTGATTACTTACGGACTAAACTCGATGGGATCACACGCTAACCAGCTTACTCAGGCTGAACGTTGGCAAGTTTCTCGTTATGTAATGAGCTTAAAGGCAGAATAATAATTTGTAGAACATTATTTTTTAAGATATGTACACTTTTACAGGCAGGCTAAAAATATTTTCTATCGCTTTGATGATAGTCGGGATATTAGGCATCGGATATGGTTTCCTCTCCGTTCCTAATTCAACTCAAGAGGTAGAGCAACTTCTAAAACAAGAACACGAAGAGCACTTAGCTCATGGAGGTTCTACTGCGGCACACGATGCTATGTCAGCAGCTGATCATCAAGAACACGTTGATCACGTTTACCATCAGTTGACTAATAAACCTTGGTCAGCTATATATGTAGCGGCTTTGTTTTTCTTTATGATTGCTATGGGGGTATTGGCATTCTTTGCAATACAACACGCCTCACAAGCAGGATGGTCTCCGGTCCTCTTACGAGTTATGGAGGGAATTAATGCCTATGTTTTGCCTGGAGGTATTATAATGTTTGTCTTGCTTTTATTTTCTGCATTACACTTCAACCATATGTTCGTATGGATGGCTGACGGAATTGCAGATCCCACACATGAAAACTATGACGCCATTGTAGCAAATAAAACAGGATACCTAAATATACCTTTCTTTTTGATTAGAGCGTTTATTTTTATTGGCGGATGGATACTATACAGTATGCTAACTAGAAAATATTCATATCAACAGGATCTTGCTACTAGTAACGAAAGTAATATTTTACTACACAAGAAAATCGTTAAAGCTTCAGCAGCATTCTTGGTATTCTATATCGTTACAGAATCAGTTTCTTCTTGGGACTGGATCATGTCGCTTGACCCTCACTGGTACAGCACATTATTCGGATGGTATGTGTTCTCAAGTTCATTCGTAAGTGGTATAACTGTTATTACACTAATTACTATCTACTTAAAGTCTAAAGGACTTCTTGAATTTGTAAACAAAAGCCACCTGCAAGATTTAGCTAAATTTATGTTTGCTATTAGTATCTTCTGGGGTTATCTTTGGTTCTCACAGTTCATGTTAATTTGGTATGCAAATATACCGGAAGAGGTTACTTACTTCATACAACGTATTGATGAATACAATTTACCTTTCTTTGGTATGCTTGTATTGAACTTAGTTTTACCACTACTCATACTGATGAGTGCAGACCATAAAAAAATCAATTGGGTTGTTGTCTTTATAGGATTTATTATTTTATTTGGTCACTACTTAGATTTCTTTAATATGGTTATGCCAGCTACTGTTGGAGCAAGATGGTTTATCGGTATTGCTGAAATTGGTTCAGTAATGTTCTTCTTAGGACTCTTTATTTATGTGGTGTTTAATGCACTTTCTAAACGCCCTCTAATTGCTAAGAACAACCCGTTAATCGAAGAAAGTAAACAATTCCATTACTAATATTAAATTTTAAAAATCCATGACAAGTTTATTAGTAGTTATCGTCTTAATTTTATTGGCAATTGCTTTTTGGCAAATTTCCAAAATACACACCTTGACTCAAATAGGAGCAGGGGCAAGACTTAATGATTCACAAGTAGCAAACGACAAAGACAATAACGTAAACGGCTATTTAATGTTCGGTTTCTTAGTCTTTATATATGTTCTGAGCATTTATTCACTCTTCAAATGGGGATCTTTAGTACTTATTGATAACTCTGCATCAGAACACGGAAAAGACATCGACACATTGATGTGGATTTCATTCATTATGATTTTTGTCGTAATGTTTATTACACAAGCATTATTACACTATTACGCTTTTAAATATAGAGGAGCAGAAGGAAGAAAAGCACTTTATTTTGCCGATAACAGTAAATTAGAAGCTGTCTGGACAATCGTTCCGGTAATTGCATTAAGTATTCTTGTACTTTACGGACTTTATACTTGGAATTCAATTATGTTCGTTGATCCTGAGGAAGAAGATGTAATGTATGTTGAGATATATGCCAAACAGTTCAGTTGGGAAGCGCGTTACGCCGGAAAAGACAATGCGTTAGGTAAAGCTAACGTCCGACTTATTGAAGGCATCAACACTGTTGGTCTAGATCTATCTGACCCAAATGCTAAGGATGATATTGTGACTAATGAACTTCACTTGCCGGTAGGCAAAAAAGTTGTTTTCAAAATTCGTTCTCAAGACGTTTTGCACTCAGCTTATATGCCTCACTTTAGAGCACAGATGAACTGTGTGCCAGGAATGGTTACTCAGTTTGCATTTACTCCTACAATCACTACGGCTGAGTTCAGAGCTTTACCAGAGACGGTTGATAAAGTTGCAAATATCAACAGAATAAGAACAGAGAAAAGTATTGAGCTTTTAGCTAAATCAGAAGATGCTTTAGAGCCATATGAGTTTGATTTCTTATTGTTATGTAACAAGATTTGTGGAGCTTCGCACTACAATATGCAAATGAAGATTGTTGTGGAAACTCAAGAAGAATTCGACAAGTGGATGTCAACACAACAAAGACTCTATTCTAAAGTTATGTATGGAGGATAATCCTTCAGGTATTAAGTTATTGTTATTCAGCACACACTTTGTAACAAAAGGAATATTCGTTATTAAATAGTTTAAATAATAGTATTACATATAATTTCAAAAAATATGTCAGCAACAGGACAACAAGAACATCACCATAAAGATACTTTTATTACAAAGTATATCTTTAGTATTGATCATAAGATGATCGCAAAACAATACCTTATTACAGGTATTATTATGGGAGTCATCGGAGTTATGATGTCTATATTTTTCAGAATGCAAATCGCATGGCCAGAAGAATCTTTCAAAATTTTCGAAATTTTCTTAGGTGAGAGTATGGCTCCAGGAGGAGTGATGAAAAACGATGCCTACCTTGCATTGGTTACTATTCACGGTACGATTATGGTCTTCTTCGTACTTACTGCTGGACTTAGTGGAACTTTTAGTAACTTACTAATTCCTTTACAGATCGGAGCTAGAGATATGGCATCAGGATTTATGAATATGATCTCATACTGGTTGTTCTTCATTTCTGCTGCAATAATGCTTTCATCATTATTTGTTGAATCAGGACCAGCCTCTGCGGGATGGACAGTATATCCACCGTTAAGCGCCTTGCCTCAAGCAATTCCAGGTTCTGGAACCGGAATGACACTATGGCTTGTGGCTATGGCTATCTTCATTGCTTCATCATTATTAGGCTCACTAAACTATGTGGTAACTATCATAAACCTTAGAACAAAAGGAATGACCATGACTAGACTTCCACTTACAATTTGGACGTTCTTGGTTACTGCTATTGTTGGTATCGTTTCTTTCCCAGTATTATTATCAGCTGCATTATTATTGCTATTTGATAGAAGTTTCGGAACTTCTTTCTTCTTGTCAGATATCTTTATCGCCGGTGAAGTATTACATTATCAAGGAGGATCGCCTGTATTATTTGAACACTTGTTCTGGTTTTTAGGACACCCGGAAGTATATATTGTTATTCTACCTGCAATGGGTATTGTGTCTGAGGTACTAGCTACAAACTCACGTAAACCTATCTTCGGTTATAGAGCGATGATTACTTCAGTTCTCGCAATTGCGTTTTTATCAACAATTGTTTGGGGTCACCATATGTTCGTTTCAGGGATGAACCCATTCTTAGGCTCTGTATTTACTTTTACTACACTACTAATTGCTATTCCATCTGCTGTAAAAGCATTTAACTGGATTACTACAATCTGGAAAGGAAATATTCAGATGAATCCTGCGATGCTTTTCTCTATCGGTATGGTTTCTACCTTTATTACAGGAGGTCTTACAGGAATTATTCTTGGAGACAGCGCTTTAGATATTAACGTTCACGATACATATTTCGTTATTGCTCACTTCCACCTTGTGATGGGTATCTCAGCGCTATATGGTATGTTTGCCGGTATTTATCACTGGTTCCCTAGAATGTTCGGGCGTATGATGAATAAAAACTTAGGTTATATTCACTTCTGGGTAACTGCAGTATGTGCGTATGGAGTATTCTTCCCAATGCATTTTGTCGGATTAGCAGGTCTTCCGAGACGTTATTACACTAACACTGCCTTCCCTCTATTTGATGACCTACATGACGTAAACGTTATTATCACTATGTTTGCTATAGTTGGAGGTATTTTCCAAATCGCATTTTTATGGAACTTCTTCCACAGTATATTCTTTGGTAAGAAAGCACCACAAAACCCTTGGAGATCTACAACATTAGAATGGACAGCTCCGGTAGAACATATGCATGGTAACTGGCCAGGAGAAATCCCTCACGTACACAGATGGGCTTATGACTACAGTAAGCCAGGTGCAGCAGAGGACTTTATACCTCAAAACGTACCAATGGCAGAAGGAGAGGAGAAACTTCACCACTAGAATTATTTTATAAGATATATATAATCCCGAACAACAACTGTGTTCGGGATTTTTTTATGTTTATATTTGAGGTGTAAACTTGTGTAATGAAAAAACAAATCACTCTTTTCTGCTTATTTATTTTTGCCCTTTCTTTCGCTCAAGACAAGGCAGCTTATCAATTATTTGATAACAAAGGAAAAAAGACCAGCTATAAAAAACTCCTCAAAACTTCATTAAATTCTTCAGTTATTCTTTTCGGAGAGCACCATAACAACCCTATTTCTCATTGGCTTCAATTATCGCTGACCAAAGATCTGCACAAGCAACACAAATCACTAATTATGGGTGCAGAAATGCTTGAAAGAGACAACCAACACCAACTCAATCAATACCTCTCTGGTGAGATTGATCAAAGGGGACTCGATAGTCTGGCAAGGCTGTGGAATAATTATAAAACTGACTATAAGCCCTTAGTTGATTATGCTAAAGAAAACAAGATTCCGTTTATTGCAACCAATATCCCCAGACGCTTTGCGAGTATGGTTTATAGAGGAGGATTTGAAGCCTTAGATACGCTTACATCCTATCAGAAAGCTTGGATTGCGCCACTTCCAGTGAAATATGACTCTACACTTTCACAATACCAAAAGATGCTCGAGATGGCTCAAGGTCACGGTGGAGACAGATTGCCTAAAGCTCAGGCTATTAAAGATGCCACTATGGCTTATTCAATTTTGTCTAACCTGAATTCTAAATCTATTTTTATTCATTACCACGGCACGTACCACAGTGACTTTTATGAGGGAATATATTGGTACATAAGACAAGAACGACCAACTATGCGTATCGTTACTATTTCTACTGTTTCTCAATCTGATCTAAAGAAGCTCGACAAAAAGCACTTGAACAAGGCTGATTTTATTTTGGTTGTCGATGAGGATATGACAACCACCTATTAGAGATTGAAAGATTTTAGACAATCGCTTTGCAGTCGTAGTTATGCTTCTTTAAGAATTCCAGAGTTTTTGGCAGCGCATATTCCAACCTAGGGAATGCTTTTAGGCTGTCGTGAAAAACGATGATGCTTCCGGGCTGAATGTTTTTGATCACATTCTCTAAACACTTCTCTTTAGAAACCGATGTTTTATAATCTACACTCAACACATCCCACATAATGATTTTGTAACCCTTGGTTCTGAGTATACTAGATTGTGAGGGTTTTATCTTCCCATAAGGTGGGCGGAACAGGAGGTTGCGTTTTTCCGTGTGTTTTAAGTCTTTTAGAGCATTATCTATGCTGTGATGGCACAATTCTGTGTTGTCGATATAATCTTGGTCTGTGCTGCCCCATCCGTTGCGGTGGTTTTGCGTGTGGTTGCCTATGCTGTGACCGTTTTTGATTATTTTGTTGAAAATATCAGGGTGTTTTTCAACATTATCTCCTATACAAAAGAAGGTTGCCTTAGCCTTATATTTTTCTAGCTGTTCTATGACCCAAGGCGTTACTTCAGGAATCGGGCCATCATCAAAGGTTATATATACCGAATTACCAGCTGGCTCGTATGTCCAGTGGTAATTCGAAAATATTTTATGTATGATTCTAGGGGTTTTAATCCATTCTAAGGTCATGGTTTTAGTCGTATTCAGGCTGAGTCAAATGCTCCTCTAGTTCTGAATTGCTTGGCATAGAATTCAGCAAAGAGTCTTTCAGTCTTCTTTCATCTTCTGATTCTGAAGGCTCGTCTTCAGTACCTATTCTAGCTTTGAACTTTGCGTTATAGGTATTAAAAGTTGGATAATATTTTTCGTATAGTTCTGTGTCGTTTTCTTTCAGGATGAGGAGTAAGCTTCTGTAAAGCTCGATGTTTCTGCCTGCCTCATACAATAACGGGAATTGTTGATGAAAGTCTAAACTTGCTATATATTCAATCTCTTCTTGATGTTTTTGGATTAGTCCATCGACCAGTTTTCTGCCTTTGACTTTATCGCCCAAATGATAGTATGCTTTAACAAATGGCTCTACCATATAATATTGCCCGAAGTGCTTAAGCGGGAATTTCTCCATAGTCAATTCGACAATTTCTCTGGCTTTCTCATTTTTTCCTTCATTCATAAGTTCTTCAACTAGTCTAGCTAACTGCAATCTGTAGTTGAATGCATTTCTTCTGGTCTCTACATCGTGATAAATATTGTCAGTACCCATAGCACCCCAGAACCAACCTTTACGGTTGCCATTCTCGTACTCTTTCTCCATAATCATAGCATACATTTTATTTGTATCAATATGCCCCATGTCTATTGAGCCGCCGCTTTTTTCGTAAGGGGTTTTGATGGGAACAAGTTTATATACAAGTCCTTCTAGCTGTAAATAGTCTTTCATCCACAAGAAGTCTTCGTCATCCCAAGCGCCTCCCGAGAAATAAATAGGGCGTTCCCATTTGTTTTGAGCTACGATATCAAGCATGATTAACCTGTGAATTTGCATATAGCTTGTTTTGATATCGACATCCACAAAAGGCAAGATTTTGTCGGCATCTTTTTGAGAGACAAGACCGTTGTTTAAGACGACATCCTTGTCAACAGGGATTCTAATTTTATTGCTAAAAAACGTATGGATTCTCTGTCCATTTTGAGCAGTTTCAAAGGTGCGTGGATCATCGAGGTGAATGTATTCCATAAACTGATCAATAGAAACGCGCTCGTTGGTCAGTCCTCTATAGATAATATCGTTAAGTTTACCTCCAGAATATTGGTCATGAGAGAATGAGATTGGCAGTCCTTCGGACAAATGTGTTTTTCTTTTCATCTGGTCAATATACCAATCGGTAACTAATAAGGCAGTACACACGATTTTCACGTCAGTTCTATAGCCTTCGACTTCCTGTAAATACCAAAGAGGGAAGGTGTCATTATCTCCGATGGTAAAAATAATCGCATTCTCATCAAGCGAATCCATATAGGCTTTTGCTTGAACAAGCGCTGTGTCTTTGCCTGAACGGTCGTGGTCATCCCAGTTTTGAGCAGCCATAATAACTGGAACAGCCAAAAGTGACAGGGCAGGGACAGCATAAGCAATTATATTCGACTTGAGTTTCTGACTGATGCCTTCATAAATAGCATATACACCAAAGGCAATCCACATTGCAAATACATAGAAAGCTCCTACTACGGCATAATCTCTTTCTCTCGGTTCAAAAGGTTTTTCGTTTAAGAAAACCTTCAAGGCTAGTCCCATAAATAAGAACAAGACTAAAAGCACATAAAAACTCTTCCAATCTTTTCTGGCATGGTAAATCATTCCTATAAGGGCAAACAAAAACGGCAACATATAATAGACGTTTCTACCTTTGTTCTCTTTCATATCAGTAGTGAGTTGGTCTTGATTGCCAAGGCGCATCTCGTCAATAAATTTGATGCCACTTATCCAGTTTCCGTTTTGCAAATCGCCTTTGCCTTGGATGTCATTTTGACGACCAGAGAAGTTCCACATCAAATATCTACCGAACATATAGCCGAATTGGTAGTCAAACATAAACTGCATATTCTGCATAAAACTCGGTTTCTCAACGATAATTACGTCTCTCATTTTTCTTAAGAACGCATCATAATCTTCTTCATCAACCTTGCCTTTTTCGTAAGCTGCTTTAAACTGATTGATGTTCTCTTGGATGTTTTGTTTCAACATCTGCGTAACCTCATAAAACTCTTCGTCAGTGAGCGAATCTATATCAATCCCCAAGTCGAGGTTGTATATATCATCTGAAAAGTCATACCTCGGATTGAGTTTGAAGTCCAAAACGCCGGTGTATTTCATGTAATTTATAGGGTGATCTCCGTCGGTGCTTCGCATTCTCGGAAGAAAAGCCTTGTGGTCATTATCAAGGTTCTGGATTGCTCCTTTATAGGTATTTGTAATGATGTATTTCTTGGTTCTATAATCCCTTTCGTAGTTGGGTTTAGCGTCTAAATAAGGTTCGTTTTTATCTAAACCGGCATATTTCTCTGAATACAATTCGCCGTAGAACGTCTTTTGTTCACCATATTGCTCACGGTTGTAGTAAGCCAATAATTCAGTGGCATCAGTAGGTGCGTTTTCGTTAATTGGCGTATTTGCATTAGACCTAATAGGCAGCATCAACCAAGAAGAGAATCCTACAAAAACAAATAAGATACACAAGATAAATGTGTTTGTTTTGGGATAGTCTTTCTTTTGGGTATATTTTAATCCAAAAACAAAGAAAGCAATGAATAGCAACGCGACGAAAATTGTCCCGGAGTTAAATGGCAAACCTAAAGAGTTCACCATGAATATTTCTGTTTTGGCAAAGAATGCCATGGTGTACGGAAGTAAAAATCCGAATACGAAAAATAGCACAGCTACCACGGCTATATTCGCAAGGACAAAGTTTTTTATGGTAATAGTTTTATAGTGCTTGAAGTAATACAACAACCCGATCGAAGGGATCGTAAGTAGCGCCATAAGGTGAACGCCAAACGAAAGTCCGACAAACATCGAAATTGCCAACAGCCATTTATTGCCACCAGGCTTGTCCATATCTTGTTCCCAACGCAGCCCTAACCAAAACAGCACTGATATGAATAACGTAGACATAGCATATACTTCAGCCTCTACTGCGTTATACCAAAAGGTGTCTGAGAAAGTAAAGGCTAAACTAGCAACTAAACTAGCTCCTAGGATTACTTTTAGGCTATTTGCAGTCGGAGTAGCACTGCCAACAACAACTCTTCTGAGTAGCATCGTCAGTGACCAGAACATAAACAATATAGTAAATGCACTCGAGACAGCTGATACCATATTCACCATCAAAGCTATCTGAGAAACATCAGTAGTGAAGGTAGAGAAGAAAGCTCCAATAAGTTGGAACAAAGGTGCACCTGGAGGGTGACCTACCTGAAGCATCGCAGAAGTGGCAATATACTCAGGACAATCCCAAAAACTTATGGTTGGTTCTACGGTTAGTGTATAAGTAACTAGTGCTACAGTAAAAGAAACCCACCCCAATAAGGTGTTCCATTTATTGAAGTTGAATGAATGCATACCTAAAATGTTTTAACTCACAAAGAAAATACTTTTTTAACTAAAAAACAGATTTTAACGTCTTAATAACTGTTTCAGGTGTATAACGGAAAAAAACCAGAAAACATATTCAAAAAAAAGTTGCACTAAAACAAAAATAGTAGTAATATTGCAACCTCTAAAACGGTCCAATAGCTCAGTTGGTTAGAGCACCTGACTCATAATCAGGTGGTCCCTGGTTCGAGCCCAGGTTGGACCACAAGTAAAATCAAGCCTTACAGAAATGTGAGGCTTTTTTTGTTTTGTTGGGTCAAACATAGGTCAAACATAGGTCAAACATTTTGTAATTTTGGAGTATGGATAAAAATAAAGTTTCTTCAAAGGTAAATCCTTTTGCGTTTTTTCAATACCTTATTTCAAATCAAGGTCTTACTCATTTTGAAAATGATTTTTATAAAGATTGTGATAAATTTGGAGGTATTGATTGTAATAGAGAAGAGGGATATAGAACACTTTCTACTTACTCAATTGATTCCAATAACGATATTACCAATACTTTTACAGAGAAGCAATATTTTATTGAATATTTAGAAACCATATCACAAAGAGAATCTGACAAATCCTACAATTTAATACTTGAGAGAGTCCGTGAACTTGTTCATTCTAATTCTGAATATGATAAGTACCTTAATTTTCACTTAAATGAGTTATCTATATTGCAACGTAAGACTAACCAATTGAATATTCGTAAAATGTTTTTTACGGTATTGATAAATGAATTAGAAATTAAAGTTAATAAGATTAGAAAAGACATAAGTTTATTAAATGGAAGAAAACCAATTCCAAAATCTAATTTAGACAAGTCGTATTTTGGAGCTGAGAATCTAAAAAGCAGTCATCTTAGGGAGTTGTATCAATTTCCCCTTCAATTCTTCCTACTAAATCTACTTGGGTAAGTCCTTTCTCAATCCTGATTTCCTGAATCTTTTTGCCTACATTTTTAAGTAACTCCGATTTTTCCATACTTGCCATTTTTGACAAGCCAAAGAAAAGTTTTACATTTGGCGAAGTTAATGCCATATATGGCAAGCTTTTAAAATGTATTTGTGAGATGAACAAAGAAGATTATTCAAGGTTATTGTTCTTTTCGGATGATAATATGATTGAAGAAAAAGAAAGTAGAGATTCAACTGTTAAAATGTTATTAGTAAATGCCCGAGAACTTTCAGGCAGGGATTTAAAGACAGGTAAATATGAATCTAAAGACCTAAAAGATGATGATTATGATTTTGAGAATAATCTTCATCTCTCTAAAAGGTTTAGCGGATTGATGCAATATTTAATTTTTCTTGAGTTGATAGGTTCTGTTTTTCAAAAGAAAACTATTCATAGTAATGAAAACGGAATTAAGAGAGCATTAGATATGTTTTCAGACAAAATATTAAAGGAAGATTTCGATGCAGTAGCAGGGTTAAGACATTCTTTAGTTCATAAATTCAGTCTTTGTACAGAAAATAAAGGAATAAACTCTTTTTGTTATACGCTTATTTGGGACAAAGAAGATTTTATTATCAATAAACCAAAAGAAGATTGGAATGGAGAATTTTCAAGTAAAACAGAAAATCATTTAACGGAAATATGTGTAGAAAATTTAATAGACCATATTGAAGAAATATATGCAAAATTATTTTCGGAATTAAAAAACGGTAATTTATCCGTTACACCAGAAATAGAAGAATTAAAATCAAGATATACTATAAAATCATAACAATGAAAACAAAACTTACAATTTTAATGTTGCTGATTTGTTCTGTTTCTTTGGCTCAAAACAATGGAGAAGAAAAAGAAAATAATAAAAAGGTTGTTAAGCATAAAACAGTTTCTTTTGTTTCTGATGAAGATGTTGCAGGAATTGCTAAAGTGCTTGCAAGTTCAGCAACTCCTGAAAAAAGACAGCAGTTAGAAAAAGTTGCTAAAGGATTAAACAATAATCCAGCAACTCTTGAAGAAATGCAACAGTTAAAAGAGCAATTCCCTACTCTTTTCAGTACTCCTAAAAATGAAGAGAAACAACAAAGAAAGACTTACAATCCTTTAGCAGACCGAAGAAAATCACAAGAATACATAGATTCATTGTTTCAACAAAGCCTTAAAGAGATAACAGCAGAAGAAGCAAAAGCATTTTATGAGGGAGCTTTAGCTATGGAAGCTGAAAAGAAAAGAATTGAGGAAGAACAGAGAGAAACAGAACGTAAAGCCAAAATTAGTATAGCAAGAAAAAAAGAAGAAGAACGAAAAAAAGCACTTATCTACAATGGTGTAGGAGCAATTGTTCTTTGTGTGTCTTTATTCTTTGTCATTAAAAAAATCTTCAAAAAACAGTAATTATGCTCAAAAAACTAAAAGCATTATCACTTAAAACCAAAAGGTTATTAGCAATAGCAAGTTTGTTAGTACCAATTATTGGTATATACTTCTTTTTAAATGATACAGGAGAAAATACGTTTTTATCAAAATTATATTTGGTAATTATTTATGGTGGTATTGTGCTATTTTGGTTAATAGCTTTACTTGTATTGTGGCTAAAACATTTTGTACAAACCAAAATACCTACAACTAAAATAACCTC
>CAZRCB010000001.1:768-83399 GCA_964598455.1 uncultured Flavobacterium sp. | reverse complement strand
TAAATTATAGCTCTAAGGCTTTCTTAGGATTGTTATCCATCAATAATTCTACTGGGTTTTCCAGCGCTTCTTTGATAGCTACCAAGAACCCAACTGACTCACGTCCGTCAATGATTCTGTGGTCATACGATAATGCAAGATACATCATCGGATGGATTTCTACTTTTCCGTCAACAGCAATAGGTCGCTCGATAATGTTGTGCATTCCTAAGATTCCTGACTGTGGAGGGTTTATGATTGGTGTTGATAACATACTTCCGAAGACACCACCATTTGAAATAGTGAAAGTTCCGCCAGTCATCTCATCAACCGTAATTTGACCATCTCTAGCGCGTATTGCTAAACGCTTAATCTCAGCTTCAATTCCTCTAAATGTTAGATTTTCAGCATTTCTGATAACCGGAACCATCAATCCTTTTGGACCCGAAACCGCTATCGAAATATCGCAGAAATCATATGCAACTTTATAGTCTCCATCTATCATTGAATTTACATCTGGATACATCTGGAGTGCTCTAACTACAGCTTTAGTAAAGAATGACATAAAGCCTAATCCTACGCCGTGTTTTGCTTTGAAAGCATCTTTGTATTCTGCTCTAAGCTTGTTGATCGGCGTCATTGAAGCTTCGTTAAAAGTAGTAAGCATTGCCGTTTCGTTTTTAGCCGAAACTAGCCTTTCTGCTACTTTTCTGCGGAGCATCGAAAGCTTAGAGCGCTCTTCACCTCTGTTTCCTCCCGTTGGAGTTCCCATAGAAACCTGACCTTTTATGGCGTCTTCTTTTGTGATTCGCCCATCTTTTCCAGTTCCTTTGATAGTCGCTGCATCTATATTTTTTTCTTCAAGTATTTTCTTGGCTGCAGGAGAAGCAGTTCCAGTTGCATAGGTTGTAGGAGTAGGTGCAGCTGCTTTAGTCGCTTCTGTTTTTTTCTCTTCAGCTTTCGGTGTTTCTGTTTTAACAGGAGCATCTCCGCTTGGTTTTGCTGCAGCTGTGTCTATCAAGCAAACAACTTGTCCTACGGCTACTGCGTCGCCTTCTTCTGCTTTTAGTGTAATTGTTCCGCTTGCTTCTGCCGGAAGTTCTAGAGTAGCTTTATCAGAATCTACCTCTGCGATAGCCTGATCTTTTTCAACGTAATCTCCGTCTTTAACCAACCACGCAGCGATTTCTACTTCGGTAATTGACTCCCCTGGTGAAGGGACTTTCATTTCTAAAATCATCTTTAGTAATTTTATGTTGTTTTTGCTTTATTCTTATAAAGTACCAAAAGGTACAAATTTTTTTATAGTCTGAAATTTATGTCTGTATAATATTGCACAAAAATAATTAACCTTTGTCAGAATTCGTACAATTATTTGGTATTAAATAAATCTTTATCAAATACCATATCAATTGCGCTTTGATGGCGCTTCTTGGCTCTTGTACTACTTCCTGCAGCTGGTGCAGCATAGGCTTTAAGCGAGGCTAATCTTAGTTTAACTAGATCGAAATTCATTAGCATATAGCCGTAAGCACCCATATTGCGTGGTTCTTCTTGCGCCCATACATAATCATCTACATTCGGGTATGAAGCTATAACCTCTTTAATTTGTTCAATAGGCAAAGGATAAAGCTGTTCTATACGTACGAATGCAACATCATCTCTACCTAATTTTTCTCTTTCTGCAATAAGGTCATAATAAAACTTACCAGTACATAAGACTAGAGATTTCACCTTATTCTTATCAACAGTATCGTCTATAACCTCTTGAAAACTACCGTTGATGAATTCATCTTTTGTAGATACACATAACGGATGTCTTAATAAACTCTTAGGCGTAAATACGATAAGTGGCTTGCGGTAGTTCAGATGCATTTGTCTTCTCAATAGGTGGAAGAGGTTCGCAGGTGTAGTACAATCAGCCACAAACATATTGTTGTTAGCGCATAACTGTAAGTAACGCTCCATCCTAGCTGAGGAGTGTTCTGCTCCTTGTCCTTCATATCCGTGTGGTAGTAAAAGAACTAATCCGTTCTGATTGTTCCATTTATCTTCAGCAGCAGATATATACTGATCGATCATGATTTGAGCTCCGTTTGAGAAATCCCCGAACTGAGCTTCCCAAATAGTCAGTGTCTCTGGACTTGCCAAAGCATAACCATAATCATAGCCTACTACTGCGTATTCAGACAAAAGTGAGTTATAGATATAAAACTTACCTTCTACATCCTTAAGGTTCTGTAACAAGATTACTTCTTCTTCAGAATCCTCTACTTTAATGACTGCATGTCGGTGTGAGAATGTTCCTCGCTCAACGTCTTGTCCTGATATTCTAACAGAGAAACCTTCTTTGAGCAGTGTACCATAAGCCAAAAGCTCTCCCATTGCCCAATCGAGCTTGTCTGTTTCGAAATAGGCTGAATTTCTATCATTTATAAGACGAGAGATTTTATTGATAAATTTCTTATCGGTTGGCAAATTTGTGATTTGCTCTGCAACGGAATCTAAGACTTCTTTTTTAACAGTTGTGTCAACCTTCTGAAAAACATCTCCGTTTTTGAGTTGTGGATATCCTTTCCATTCATTTTGCATAAATGGAGTGATAACCGTAAGTTCTTCTTTGCGAGATTCAGCAAGGTTTTCTTCTAAAATATCTTTGTATTCTCTTTCAATCTGAGCGATATGTTCTTGCGTAATGATGTTTTCAGCGATGAGTTTCTCAGCATAGATATCTCTAGGATTCTTGTGCTTTGAAATTGCTTTGTATAATATAGGTTGCGTAAAACGCGGCTCATCACCTTCGTTATGCCCGTATTTTCTGTATCCTAATAAGTCTATGAAGACGTCTCTTTTGTAGCGCATTCTAAAGTCTAATGCAAACTTCATAGCATGAACTACAGCTTCTACGTCATCAGCATTCACGTGCAAAACAGGCGATAATGTAACTTTGGCAATATCTGTACAATAGGTTGATGAACGAGCATCCAAATAGTTGGTCGTAAAACCAATCTGATTGTTGATGACAATATGTATCGTTCCTCCGGTTTTATAACCATCAAGCTGTGCCATTTGCACAATTTCGTACACGATACCTTGACCTGCAATAGCTGAGTCTCCATGTACCGCTATCGGAAGGACTTTTGAGGTGTCTTCTGGGAAGTGTCTGTCTTGCTTTGCTCTAGCGATTCCTTCGATAACTGCACCAACGGTTTCTAAGTGTGATGGGTTAGGAGCTAGGTTGATGTTTATTTTCTTTCCGCTCTTGGTAATTCTATCCGAAGTGAGACCTAAGTGGTATTTTACGTCTCCGTCAAAATATTGGGTATCGTCATAATCTTTCCCGTCAAATTCTGAGAATATATCTTTCGGGCTTTTGCCGAAGATATTTGCCAAAACGCTAAGACGACCTCTATGTGCCATTCCCATAACAAATTGCTCAACACCTTGTTCGGCTGCATTTTCAATTAGTGCGTCTAATGCGGGTATAAATGACTCTCCACCCTCAAGCGAGAAACGCTTTTGCCCAACGTATTTCGTATGCAAGAAAGTCTCAAAAGAAACAGCTTGGTTGAGTTTTGATAGAATCTGTTTTTTCTGTTCTGGGTTGAATTTTGGCAAATTTGCATTGACCGATAAGTAGCCTTGAATCCATTTTCTGATTTCAGGGTCTCGGATATACATATATTCTACCCCGATACTTTGGCAATAAACCGTCTCGAGTTTATGGATTATTTTAGCAAGTGTAGAAGGCTCTAGTCCGACTTGTTTTGCAGCATCAAAAGTTGTGTTTAAGTCAGCCTCAGATAGTCCGAATTGCTCTAGGTTTAAATCTGGAGTATAGGTTCTTCTAGCGCGAACTGGGTTTGTTTTGGTAAATAAGTGACCTCTAGTTCTGTAAGCTTCAATCAGTTCGAGAACTCCAAATTCTTTGAGAATATTGTCTGGTGTTTGTCCTGTTGCATTTTGAGTAGTTACATGCTGTGCGAACTCGTTGGCAAAATCCTCTCCGTAAGGCGAGACTCCAAAGTCAAAACCTTGAAAAAAAGCTCTCCAGCTCGGCTCAACACTGTCAGGGTTAATCAAATACTGATCATATAGATCTGAGAAAAAATCAGTATGGGCTGCGTTTAAAAACGAAAATCTGTCCATGTTAATGATTAAAGTGAAATTTACTAAAAATTCTTTTACAAAAGTACGTAAATCAAATGAAACATTTTAGCTATTTTTACCAAGAATTATATCCTTTGAATATAAAACAGTATAGAATGAAATTATTTAAAAAATCATTTTTTTTCGGTATTCATGTTGCCATTTTCGTGTTTTTCATTAATGTAAGTGCGCAAATTTCAAAAACTCATCATCCGCAACAAACTGCAACAAGCGAATTTTGGAGCAAAGTTCGCTTTGGTGGAGGCTTAGGTATGAATTTCGGTTCTGGATTTACAGAAATTATGATAGCTCCGAGTGCTATTTATGAGTTTAACGAATATGTTGCTACAGGAGTAGGATTGCAGTGGAGTTATATCAACGTCAAGAATAAAAGTGCTGCGCTGAGTGACTATACTACAAATGCTTATGGCGGTAGTTGGATCATTTTGACCAATCCAATTCCTGAGATTCAACTCTCTGCAGAGCTCGAGCAGTTGCGCGTAAACGTGAATTTCTCTGATGGATATCAGGATGATTTCTGGAACACCGCACTGTTTTTAGGTGCTGGATTCAGAACTCAAAACGTAACTGCAGGTGTACGTTATAATGTTCTACATAAAACTAGCAAGAACGTATATCATGAGGCATTGATGCCTTTTGTAAGAATTTATTTTTAAAATAGAAGCGGCCTTATTGATTGCTAAAAGACGCATTGCTGTAGTAATCAGAGACTTTTTCAAGTACACTGCGTATCGTTGGCTTTTCTGAGTTGATGATATTTGAGGTAAAAGGAAGTAAAGCATCGGAGGTAGTTGTGCCAATAGAGAAGCAAATCTCGTCTGAAATACTATTATAAACTAAGTAGCTTTCTACACCTGACGGACTGTAAAAAAGAAGCATGTCTGGTTTTTCATTGATTTTTTTAGAAGAGAAATTGTTTTGATAAACCCTGATTTCCTTGAACGAAATACGATGTTCTTTGAATAAACTAGGCAAAACTTCTCGTCTTAAGTTACCGCTAAAAAAAGTTATAGTTACTCGCTTATATTTGTCTAAAATAATTTTTGCTAAGTCAGCTGCATAATGCGCAAAATCTAAGACTTTGAAGCCGTTGGCTTCTAATAACTCTTTAGTTTTTTCGCCTACACAGATAGCATTTGTATCTTTTAGAGCATAATTTAACGGGTTTTTTAAAACACTTAAAACAGCATTCTGGCTCGTAAAAAGAAGTAAGTCTGTTTTTTCAGGAAGAGTGAAATCTATAAAACTAATTGAGATAAAGTCTTCTTCGATTAAATCAAAGGTTTCTGCAGGAAGTATTGCTTTATCCGCTTCTGATAATTTCCGAGTCGAAAGTAGTCTGATTTTTGTCATTTTCTGAAAATATATTCAAAGATAGTAATTCATATAGAATTGATTTCTATTTTTGTGAACAATGAATGTACTGCTCTCACATATTTTAACCATAGAATTTTCTGAAATAAGAATTTCAGGTTCTAAATCTGAGTCGAATAGACTATTATTGCTTAAAGCTCTTTTTCCTAGCTTATCGATTGATAATTTATCTGATTCTGATGATACTGTGATAATGCAAAATGCCCTGCAAAGTCATGATTCAGTTATTGATATCGGACATGCTGGGACTGCAATGCGCTTTCTGACGGCTTATTTTGCTTTTAAAAAAAACAGTGAAGTAGTTTTGAAGGGCTCGGAGCGAATGAAACAAAGACCAATCCATATTTTGGTCAATGCTTTGAGAACGCTTGGCGCATCGATTACTTATCTAGAAAATGAAGGCTTTCCTCCGTTGAAAATTACAGGAACAAAACCGACTAAAAACAACGTTTCAATTTCTCCTGAAATCAGTAGTCAGTATATTTCGGCACTTATGCTGATTGCACCAAAACTCGATAACGGATTAGAGATTATTCTTGAAGGGAATATCACGTCCAGACCTTATATTGAGATGACATTGGCTTTGCTAGATGATTTAGCGATTGAAACTTCTTTTAAAGATAACAGAATTAACATACAGCCTAAATCCCATCTCCAAATTCCCCAATCAATAGTGGTAGAGAGTGATTGGAGTAGTGCTTCTTATTTTTATTCGATTGTTGCGCTGAGTCCGATAAATACAGAAATACGATTGTCTTCTTTTAAGAAAAACAGTATTCAAGCCGATAAGGTTTTGGCGGATATTTATGACGCCTTTGGAGTAGACACCAAGTTTAATACAGATAATTCGATTACACTTACTAAATCTAAAAACCCTAGAATTCAACTACTAGAGTTAGATCTAAAAGACAGCCCAGATATTGCCCAAACCATTGCTGTTACTTGCTTCGGACTAGGATTTGGCTGTAACCTCAAAGGATTACATACCTTGAAAATTAAAGAAACCGATAGGCTTATAGCGTTGAAAAACGAAATCGAGAAGTTAGGCGGAAAGGTGATTATTAGTGAGGATTCATTGGAAGTAAAACAGCATAGTTTATCTTTTACAGATCAAAGTCCGCAAGCTATTACAACATATCAAGACCATCGGATGGCGATGGCTTTTGCGCCACTTGCACTGAGGATGGAGTTGCAAATAAACCAAGCAGAAGTAGTGTCAAAATCATATCCTAAATTCTGGAAGGACCTAGAAACAATAGGTTTTAGTATCAAATATCAGAATAAATAGAAGACCTGTTTTCTGCTGTTGATTTTTTGTTAGCTTTGTTGAATATCAGTTTGATTCTATAAAATAATTCTATGAAAATCAGCAAAATAATCTTGTCTATCATTTTTTTGTGCTTTGTATCTTTACAAGCAAGCGCTAGTTTTATACTCCTACCGATGGATGATATATCCCAGAAAAATCACCTTAAAGCTTACGGAATTACGTATTGGGTGCTCAAGCAAGAGTACAAAGTAAGCTGGCTTCTAAACTATAGAGGCGGTTCTTTCTTGCTTCCCGACACTGAAAACATACGAAAAGAATGTCAGATTAGAGGTGTGAGTTTTGAGGTTTTGTCAGATGGTGAGACTAATTCGATACTTGCAGATATCAGCAGCCCATCACAAAATATGGAAACTGTGGTTTTAGAGAAAGCTCCTAAGATAGCTGTTTATACACCTAAAGGACTAAATCCTTGGGATGATGCAGTTACGCTTGTGCTGACGTATGCCGAAATTCCTTTTGATGAGATATATGATGAGGAAATCTTAAATGATTCGTTGTTATTATACGAATGGTTGCACCTGCATCACGAGGATTTCACCGGTCAATACGGGAAGTTTTTTGGAGCTTATAGAAATGCACCTTGGTATATCCAACAGAAAAAAGAAGCCGAAGAAAGAGCGGCTAAATTAGGCTACACTAAAGTCTCAGAGCTTAAACTAGATGTAGCAAAAAAGATTAGAGATTATGTCATCGGTGGCGGTTTTATGTTTGCGATGTGTTCAGCTACCGATAGTTTTGATATTGCGCTTTCTGCAGATGGAGTTGATATCTGTGAGCCTATGTTCGATGGAGATGAAAGCGATCCAGACTATCAGTCTCAAATAGATTACTCCAAGACATTGGCTTTTAAAGACTACGTTTTAGAGAGAAGTCCTTTGGTTTATGAGTTTTCAGACATTGATACTACCCAAGACAGAGTTAGATCCATTCCGATGGAAGTAGATTACTTTACATTAATGGAGTTTTCTGCAAAATGGGATCCTATACCAACGATGCTTTGTCAGAATCACACACAATTGGTCAAAGGTTTTTACGGACAAACCACAGCATTTAACAGAGAGAAAATAAAATCTAATATTTTGGTATTAGGAGAGATGAAAATAAATGGTGAAGGTAGGTATATACACGGAACTAAAGGAAAGGGAATGTTTACCTATTTCGGTGGTCATGATCCTGAGGATTACCAACATAGAGTAGGTGACGCTCCTACCGTTTTAGATTTACACCCGAACTCTCCTGGATATAGATTAATTCTAAATAACGTCTTGTTTCCAGCTGCAAGAAAGAAGCCTCAAAAGACATGATTTTTCAAATCTAACACGTAATTTATATTTTTTTTAATATTCAAAGGTGTTTGATGTTATCTTTTTTTTATATTTGAGGTTCGTAAGACAAAGTTATTAACCCATAAAAAAAACACTAAACAAAAATGAAAAGAACTTTACTTTTTTTAGTAATAATTTTTTCGTTGTTTTCTTGGAAAGGAAATGCACAGCTCGTTGAGAATTTCGACACTGGTATTCCTGCAACTTGGACAACGTTTAAATTATTTAACGGCGTTCCGAGCACAGCAGGCTTTGTCCCTAGCTGGACGGCAAATAGCCAGACAGCCTATGATTGTTTAAACCCTGATTTAGGTACACCTCCTGCAAAGGTTGTTGTAATAGGGGGAAACATCTTAGCTGGAAACACAACTCAAAGCTGGTTGGTAACCGAGCAGGTAACAGTACCAGCTAACGGTCAACTTGAATTTGTGTCAAGAACAACTGCAGGAATACTTCCAGCATATAATGGGACGCGCTACATGGTGAAGGTTTCGACTACTTCACAAACAGACGTGGCTTCTTTTGGTGCTAACCTAATAGACTACAATCAATCACAAATTTCAGGTGGAGGCACATACAATGCATGTACACAACACATACTGAACTTGGCGGCTTATGTTGGTCAAAGCGTGTATGTAGCTTTTGTAAAAGAAGATACTCAGACTGGTGCTGTGGTAAGCAACAACGGATGGGTTTTGGACGATGTTAAGGTGTTGGAAAAATGTCTTTTGCCAACTAACCCAATAGTCACACCTCAAGCAACTACTGCGGATATTACCTGGACAGGTAATGCTGCTAACTATGAAGTTTCTCTAATACCAGGTGCGGGTACACCAGAGACTGGGACCATCTACCCTACAAATACGAATAGTATTTCTCTTACACCGCTTACTTCTTCGACTTCTTATATGTATTATATAAGAGCGATTTGTCCGTTTAACTCAAGTGAATGGGCAGGACCTTTTACTTTTTATACAACTCAAATTCCTTTTGATATCGGGATTACAGGTAGCTATACTGAAAACTTTGAATCTCCATCTTTTGGTTTCACATTACTTAACGGCTCTCAGACCAACAAATGGTCAGTAGGGACAGCTACACATAATGGCGGAACCAAGTCTATGTATGTTTCTAACGATAATGGTGGTTCAAACGCTTATACAACAAGCTCTGCTTCGGTAGTTCACTCATATAGAGATATATTAATGCCAGCTACACTAGGTCAGATTTATTTCTCTTTTGACTGGAAAGTTTTAGGTGAAAATAATCAGGATTATTTAAGAGTATGGATTGTCCCTTCTACCTATAATCCTACACCAGGCACACAGATTACCGGAGGTGGAGGTAGAACTCAATTAGGAGCAAACTTTAGTGGACAAACTGCATGGCAAAATTATGGTCAAGTAGTTAATGCTCCACCGACATGGCAGAATCAAACTATGCGTGTGGTTTTTGAATGGCGTAATGATGCTTCAGGAGGTGCTCAGCCACCTGCTGCAATTGACAACATTAATATTCAGTTAATTACTTGTTCTGCTCCATCAAACCCAACAATCGGCGCTTTGAGCTCAAGTGAGGTTACTTTTAACTGGAATGCACCAGCAGGAGCAGCTCCAGCGTCATATGATTATTATTTCACTACTGTTTCTGGAACTCCAAGTGGTGCTACTGCACCTACGGGTAACGTGCCAACAAATACCGTGACCATTGACAACTTAACTCCTTCTACTACTTATTATTTCTGGGTAAGAAGTAATTGTGGTCCTGACGGAACAAGTTTTTGGGTAGGACCAGTTAGTTTTAATACGGCTCAGATTCCAACTGCCTTAGATTATTTTGAAGACTTTGAAGGAGCTAACCCGGGTTGGACACTTAATAATGGTGCTCAAACAAACAGATGGGTTGTAGGTACGGCAACAAGCAATAGCCCAACTCACTCGTTATATATATCAAATGATAACGGAACTAGCAACAACTATAATGGTTCTTCTGCTTCAGTAGTTCAGGCTTATAAAGATTTAATGATTCCTGCAACAGCAGGACAAATTCACATTACCTTCGACTGGAAAGGATTAGGTGAAGGTAGCTTTGATTATATGAGAGTTTGGATGGTGCCAGCTACGTATACACCAACTGCAGGAACTCAAATTACGGCAGGTGGTGGAAGAGTTCAGCTAGGAACTAACTATAATCAACAAAACACTTGGAAGGCTGAAAACTTCGTTCTAAACGTGCCGATCGCATGGTCTGGTCAGATTATGCGATTAGTATTCGAGTGGAGAAATGATGCTAGTGTTGCTAATCAACCTCCGGCAGCTGTTGATAATATCAATGTATCAGTAATTACATGTCAAGCTCCATCTAATCCAACTTTATCTGCTGTGACTATTAACTCAGCTACTACTGCTTGGACAGGAACGTCTGCTTCATATGACTATTACTACTCAGATACAAACACAGCTCCTGGATCAACAACTACTCCTTCAGGCTCTACAACAACAACTCAGGCAAACCTTATAGGTCTTACTGATTCAACAACTTATTATTTCTGGGTAAGAAGTGATTGTGGTGTCGATGGTGTTAGTTTTTGGGTAGGGCCATTAGTAATTAATACGCCGCAAATTCCAGTTACTTTACCATATTATGAGAACTTTGACGGCGCTAACTCAGGCTTTACTCTGAACAACGGCACACAAGCAAATAAGTGGGTAGTAGGAGGAGCAACCTTCAACAGCCCATCTCAATCACTTTATATTTCTAATGATAACGGAGTGACTAACTCTTATGGAGGCACTACATCTGTTACTCAGGCCTACAGAGATATTCAGATGCCAGCAGGTCCTCTAGGACAAATGTTAGTTTCATTTGATTGGAAAGCTACAGGAGAAGGATCTTTTGACTACATGAGAGTCTGGGTTGTTCCTGTAACATTCACTCCAACTCCTGGAACACAAATAACAGCAGGTGCGGGTAGAATGCAAATTGGGGCAAACTATAACCAACAAGCTTCTTGGCAGACTGTTAATCAAGTGCTTAATGCACCAGCTGCATGGGCAGGTCAATCTATACGTTTAGTGTTTGAATGGAGAAATGATGGCTCGGTATTTAACCAACCACCAGCGGCTGTTGATAACATCAACATATCTATGATTACTTGTTCAGCCCCAACAAACGTAGCACTTACAGCCGTTACAGTAGATTCAGCAACATTTACTTGGAACGCACCAGCTGGATCGACTCCTACTTCATACGATTACTATATTTCAACTACCAACGTTTCTCCATCTCCAACAGACACTCCAACGGGTAATACTACGGATACAACAGTTACTGTTGAAGGTTTAGATCATTCAACTCAGTATTTCTTCTGGGTGAGAAGTAATTGTGGAACAGATGACGGAACAAGTTTCTGGATTGGTCCAGTAAACTTCAATACGCCACAAATTCCAGCGGAGATGAACTTTAACGATGATTTTGAAGGTCAAATCAAATGGACGTTTAACAATGGCACTCAAGAAAATAAATGGGTTGTAGGTACCGCAACAAGCAGTAGCCCTACGCATTCATTATACATATCTAATAACAACGGAACTACAAACTCATATGCAGGATCTTCAAGTGTTGTTCAAGCCTACCGTGATATTCAGATGCCAGCTGTAGTAAATGAAGTAGCTTTCTCTTTTGACTGGAAAGGTACAGGAGAAGGTTCATTTGACTATATGAGAGTTTGGTTAGTGCCTACTACTTTCACACCAGTTCCAGGTACTCAGATTACAGCAGGTGCAGGTAGAGTACAAATCGGTGCAAACTATAATCAACAAGCTACTTGGAAAAACGAGTTTTTCATCCTACAAGCAGCTCAATATCAAGGACAAATTGTTCGTGTTGTATTTGAGTGGAGAAATGACGGTTCAGTATTTAACCAACCGCCAGCAGCTGTAGATAATGTGGTGTTACACGCACTTACTTGTCCTTCACCAACTGACTTAACTGCTTCTACTACTCAAGGTTCTTCTCAGGTTGATCTAACTTGGACACCTGTGGGTACTGAAACACAATGGGAGATTATTATCCAAATTTCAGGAACAGGTACGCCTCTACCAGGTGCAACAGGAATTATTGTAAACGAACCAAGCTATACATTCTTAGCTAGTGATGACGAATTATACGAATTCTATGTGAGAGCTATTTGTAGTGAAGATGATATAGGCCTATGGTCTGCACCAGGTAACTTCTCAATATTTACACCTCCTGGATGTGCTTCTATTGATGTAGTGGGTGTCGGAGTAGAGATTATTGATGGAACAATTTTTGTATGTCCAGATGAAGTTACAGAAGTAAACCTTAATGCTTCTTTCTTCGGAATTGCAGCTACTACTTCTTATGAAGTTGAATCAATTGACTACGCTCCACCTTTCCCATTTCTTGGAGGTGAGGTATTAAGTGTAACAATTGACGATAGGTATTCGCCTGTTGTAGATTTGCCTTTTACCTTCTGTTTCTTTGGAGATTCATTTACTAAAGCAAAAGTAGGTTCGAATGGGGTAGTTGTACTAGGAAATGATGGAATGACAGGTGAAGACTTCTGTCCTTGGTCGTTCAATCAACAAATACCAAATGCAGGCTTCCCTATTAAAAATGCTATTTTCGGGGTGTACCAAGATACACACCCAACAACTAGCGCGGGTATTACAAACTACCAAGTATTAGGTACTTATCCTTGTAGAGCTTTAGTTGTAAACTTCTACGAACTACCTCAATTCTCTTGTGGAGCTAACGCAGGATTACAAACTTCTCAGATTGTCATATATGAAATTTCTAACATTATTGAGGTTTATATTGGCAACAGAACTCCTTGTAATAACTGGAATGGCGGAAATGGAGTAGTCGGTATCTTAAACAATGCAGGTACTCAAGCTTATACTCCTCCAGGAAGAAATACAGGTGCTTGGTCAGCTCAAAACGAAGCTTGGAGATTTACTCCAAACGGAGCAGCTAACGTTGACTTCCAGTGGTTAACAGAAGGTCAGTTTTTAAGTGATCAACAAGATCTTACTGTTAGTTTAACACCTGAACAAATAATAGAGTTACAAACTAACGGAACTTATACACTAACGCTAACGGCACAGGCTACCTACGAAACTTGTAGTGTTACAGACCCTCCTGTGACAACATCACAAGATATTGATATTACGTTTATATATTCGTATCCAGATAACCAGCCAATTGATTTAACGTCTTGTTCTGCAGTTGGGGATGTAATATTTGATCTAACGCTCAATGACGTCGTAATGTTACAAGGCGCAGATGACCCTGCGGTATATACGATTACTTATTATACCTCTCAAGCAGATGCAGAATCTGGTGACCTTTCACTTGCAATCACAGACCCTGAAAATTACGTGGGACTAGATGGTGAAGTTATTTGGGTAAGAGTTTCTGACCTTGCAAACTGTAATACAGGAATCGTTAAATTCTTTACGCTACACCACGGAACGGTAGGAAATGTAACAGTTGATTTTGAGTATGATTCTACTATTTATTGTATTGGTGGTAATAACCCAGTTTTCATTCCATCAGAAGACTTTGCTACTGGAGGTTTATTCAGTGTAACTCCTGCAGGATTGACTATTAACCCTGTAACTGGAAGTATTAATTTAGCAGCAATAGGTACTTTGCCTGGCAACTATACTATTACGTATGAAATAGTGCCAAACGATTGTACTACTGGAGGAGTTGCTACTTTTGATATCGAAATTAAAGAGCTTACGGCTCCAGAATTAGATTTCAGTTATGCTGATGCCTGTGTTATTTCAAATGTAAACCCTACGCCTATTATAGCTAACCTTACTAGCGGAGGTGTGTTTAGCTCGACTACTTTATCAGTTGATCCTCAAACAGGAGAAATTGACTTATCAGCGGGAGTAACAGCGGGTGTACACGAAATTACGTATACCTTAGGTATCAACCCTACTACTTGTACAGATGCTGGAACAGCGACTGCTACTATTACCTTATTTGAGAGTATGGTACCGGTAACAGACTTTAATTTCGGAATGGTTACTTACTGTTATTCTGACGAAGATGTTAGTCCTGAAAAAGCTACTGACTTCTTTGAAGGAGGTGTGTTTAGCGCTACTTCAGGTTTGAGTATTAACCCAACTACTGGAGTTGTGGATGTTCAAGCAAGCAGTCCTGGAGTTTATACCGTAACTTATACTGTTGACCAAGACATAAACACCTGTAACGAGGGAGGCTCAAGCACAGCTCAGATAACTATCATTGGCGAATTTGCCATCGCGGTTACTGATGAGTGTAGAGGTAGTAACTATTGGTTAATGGCAAATCCTATTGACGGATCATTTGTGCCATCAACAGCTACTTATGTTTGGACTATTGACGGTATTGAAGTAGGATATAATCCAGAATTGGATATAACTGCATACTTAAATGGAGCAGATATCCCTCAAGGAGGCATCAACGTATCGGTAGCAATCAATGATGGATGTGACAGCTACGGAAGCTTCTTAGTAACTTCTACTATTTGTATGATTCAGAAAGGTATCTCTCCAAACGGAGATACGGATAACAATAGCTTTGACTTAACGGGTATGGGTGTTAAAGAATTAAAAATCTTTAACCGCTATGGTATGGAAGTATACTCTAAGTCAAACTATGTAAACGAGTGGACTGGATTAGACAACAAAGGCAATGAACTTCCTGACGGAACCTACTTCTATGTTATTCAAAAAAATAATGGAGAGAAGCTAAGCAGTTGGATTTATATCAATAGAAAATACTAATAATCAAATAAGGAATCTGCCGATTTGAATATCGGGTCGGCAGGTTTTTTATAAAAACTAACTAAGAGATGAAAAAAATACTTTTTACCATATCGTTTGCCTTTTTGGTTATCAGTAATGCAGACGCACAACAAGACCCACATTATACACAGTATATGTATAATATGAATGTGATGAACCCTGCTTATGCTGGCTCTAAAGAGAATTTATCCGTAGGCTTACTCTACAGAGCACAGTGGGTAGAACTAGAAGATGCTCCACGTACAGCTACATTTTCTGTGCATAGTCCAGTGGGTAAAAACGTCGGATTAGGACTATCAGTTATTAGTGACAAGATTGGTCCGGTAGAAGAGAATAACGCCTATGCTGACTTCTCATATACCCTAAACTTAGGCGGAGAGCACCGCTTGGCTTTTGGTATCAAGGCTGGAGCTACATTCCATAAAGTAGGGTTATTTGACCAAATCGGTAACGGACACGTTCCTGATGCTAACGACCCCGCTTTTTCTGCAAACGTAGATAATACATACCTAAATGCTGGTGCGGGATTATTCTACTATACTCAGAACTATTACTTAGCGTTCTCAGTGCCGAATATGCTTAAGTCTAAACACTTAGACATAACTAGAAATGGAAATGATTATCAGTTTGGTAGCGAAACACAACACTATTTCTTAACAGGGGGATATGTTTTTCAGTTGAGTGAAAACACAAAATTCAAACCTTCATTTATGCTTAAGTCAGCTTTCAATGTTCCTACATCAGTTGATGTTTCTGCTAACTTCTTGTTTTTTGAGAAGTTTGAGATCGGAGCAAGCTACCGCCTAGAAGATTCATTTGGTGGAATGGTTAACTTTGCAGTTACGCCTACAATCAAGATAGGATATGCTTACGACCATATTGTTTCAGATTTAGACATTGCAACTCCAGCATCACATGAGTTTATGTTGTTGTTTGACTTGAACTTCCCTAAAAAAGTATCGGTTTCTCCGAGATATTTCTAACCTAAAAAGATATAATTAAGCTATGAAAAAGATATATATAACATTAGGATTGTTGATTGCTTTTGGGGGATACTCTCAAAACAAACACACCGAGAAAGCTGATAAATTTTACGAGACCTATCAATATGTTTCTGCAATTAAAGAGTACGAATCACTGGTGGATAAGAAAAGAGGAGATAGCTATGTTTACAAGCAATTGGCAGACAGCTATTACCATATTTTTAATATGGACAAAGCAGCTCAGAATTATGCTAAAGCTATCGAAGGAACTGTAGAAGCAGAAACGTACTACAACTACGCTCAAGCACTTAAGACTCAAGAAAAATACGCAGAGGCAAAAAAGCAAATGGATAAGTTTGCAGCTATGGCTCCAAACGACCAAAGAGCAAAAGCACACAAAGCAAATCCTAATTACCTTCAGGCACTTTCTTCAAAAGAGAAAATGTATAACGTAACTGAAACAAGTCTTGGTAAATCAGGAAGTAGTTCTTTTGGAGCTGTATTAGGAAATGACAATATTGTTTATTTCACAAGTAATAGAGGTGGTAAAACAGACAAAAGAGGAACTGGAGAATCTTATCTAGATGTATTCCAGTCAGTTTACAACTCAGACGGAACGCTTTCTGAACCTACAGCAGTTTCAGAGCTAAACTCTAAATTCCACGACGGGCCTACAACTATAAGTGCTGATGGAGAAACATTGTTTTTCTCTAGAGACGGTCATGCCGATGGAGTTTTTGAAAAAGACAAAAAAGGAAATGTAAAGGTTGCAACTGTTGGTGTATACAGAGCGGATAAGAGAAATGGTAAATGGGCAAATATTAAAGCGCTACCATTTAATAGCACGGACTATAACGTAGGTAATCCATCTCTTAGCAAAGACGGTAAAACACTTTATTTTGCTTCTGATATGCCAGGCGGATTCGGTGATACTGACATCTGGAAGGTTTCTGTAAATGAAGATGGAACCTATGGCGAGCCTGTGAATCTAGGTGCAAAAGTAAATACCGCTGGTAAAGAAACTTTTCCGTTTATCGCAGCTGACGGTACACTTTATTTCGCTTCAAGCGGAAGACAAGGTTTCGGAGGTTTAGATGTATTTAGACTAGAGGCTAACGCTGCTGAAGCAATAAATGTTGGTAAACCCGTAAATAGCGAGAAAGATGATTTTGCGTTTACTTTTAATACTTCAAAAGAAGTTGGGTTCTTCTCGTCTAATAGAACAGGATTTGACAATATATACTCAGCAACACCAGTTTGTGGAAGAGAAGCCTTAGTTATCGTAAAAGATGCTAAGACTGGAAAAACGCTCTCGGGTGCGACAGTTGCTATTCTAGATAGCTACAAAAATAGACTTAAATCTGAGATGACGAATACGCAAGGAAGCACTAAATTCTTCACAGAATGTGGTATAGAGTTTAGCCTGCAAGCAAGCATGAAAGACTATGATCCATCTACTGTAGTACTTGCTTCTTCTAAGGGAGGTAAAACAACTACTGAGATTCTTCTCACGCCTATTGAAGTTATAATCACTGAAACTGAGGTTATTTTGCCTCCAATTTTCTTTGAGTTTGATAAGAGCAATATTACTGCACAAGGAGCACAAGAATTGAACAAACTTGTTAAGGTAATGAATGAGCACAAAGACATGGTGATTATGGTTAAATCTCATACGGATACCAAAGGTAGCGATGCTTATAACCAAAGACTTTCAGAGCGTAGAGCACAATCCACTGTTCAGTATGTAATCTCACAAGGAATTAGCAAAGACAGAATCTCTGGAAAAGGATTTGGAGAAAGCGAACCTAAAGTAAAATGTGGAGACAATTGTACAGAAGAAGAAGATGCTCTAAACAGAAGATCAGAGTTTATCATCGTAAAGAAATAGTTCTATACAATAAACAATTCTCAGAGACCGATAGCCATTTGGCTATCGGTCTTTTTTATGCCCGCATTTCTAGAACTTAGTTGTTTGAAATCTAATATGTTTTATCTTTGACTAAAAACTTATATATGCGCTGGACAGTCAACTCTAATTTTTCTAAAGCAAAAATATCTGAACTTGCCATGAGCCTTTCAGTAGATGATGTCGTGGCAAAAATTCTAGTGCAAAGAGGAGTAACAACCTTCGAACAAGCACGCCTCTTCTTTCGCCCTTCACTCCAAGATTTACACGATCCGTATCTGATGAAAGATATGGACAAAGCAATTGCTAGAATCGAAAGTGCTATAGAAAACAACGAGAATATTCTGATTTACGGAGATTATGACGTTGATGGCACCACAGCTGTTTCGCTTGTATATTCATATTTAAAATCCTTTTATCCAAATGTGGCTACGTATATCCCGGATAGATATGATGAAGGCTACGGTATTTCATTTAAGGGAATTGACTTTGCATATGACAATAACTTTACGCTTGTTATCGCATTAGACTGTGGTATAAAAGCCAATGACAAAATAATTTATGCACAGTCAAAAGACATTGACTTTATTGTTGCGGACCACCACCTACCAGGTGAGGATATACCTATTGCAGTTGCTGTATTAGACCCAAAACGAAAAGATTGTAGCTATCCTTATAAAGAACTTTGTGGTTGTGGGATTGGTTTCAAAATCATTCAAGCCTTAGCTGCTAATAGAGGATTGACTACAGAAGATTTAGTGCCCTATCTAGATCTGGTCGCTACGGCAATTGGCGCTGATATTGTTCCGATTACTGGAGAGAATAGAATACTCGCAAAGTTTGGCCTAGAGGTTATCAATAACAGTCCTAGAAACGGAATCAAAGCACTAATCGAAAATACAAAGAAAAAAGAATTAACCATAACCGATGTGGTTTTTATGATAGCTCCGCGAATCAATGCTGCAGGAAGAATTCACCACGGAAATTATGCAGTAAAACTTCTTACTGAGTTTAATTGGGAAGAAGCGCAGAAATTCGCCTTAGAAATAGAATCTTTTAATAGCGAGCGAAAAGAACTTGACGAACAAATCACCAAAGAAGCCCTAGCGAAAATCGCTGAGCTGGGTCCAGAAAATCGCTTTACGACGGTTGTGTTTAGTAAAAATTGGCACAAAGGCGTCATCGGAATTGTAGCTTCAAGACTGATCGAAACACATTATAAACCCACTATCGTATTCACAGAAAGTCAAGGCAAGATGACTGCTTCCGCACGTTCTGTAAGTGGATTTGACATTCACCAAGCGCTTGAGCAATGCTCTGAATTTATTGAACAATTCGGCGGACATAAATATGCAGCAGGATTGACCATTGCCAAAGAAAAGTTTGAAGGTTTTAAAGAGAAATTTGAGCAAGTAGTCAAGAATTCTATTACAGAAAAATCGCTTTCACCTGAAATTACAATTGATACAGAGATAGATTTCATAGATATTAGCCCAAAGTTTGTGCGAATTCTAAAACAACTTGAGCCATTCGGACCAGGAAACATGACGCCTGTTTTTATGTCAAAAAAAGTAATAGACACTGGTTACGCTAAACCTTTAGGTAAAGATGACGAACACCTGAAGATGTTCGTCAAACAAAATGGTTCTCAACCTATAAATGTAGTTGGTTTCAATCTTGGTAATAAAATCAATATCATAAAAAACAGAAAACCTTTTGATATGGTTTATTCTATTGAGGAAAACGAGTGGAATGGAACTGTCAGCTTACAGCTCAAAGCACGGGATATCAGATAAATTATTTTTTATTCTGATAAAGAACCGGATTCAGCTCATCATCATTATACATTTTCATCTGTTTATAGACTTTCATGTATTTATCTCCATTTGAGATGTCTTGAATCAAATCATCAATAGCCGTAGATAAATCTTTCTTCTGTTCTAACAACACGTTCAGCTTTTCTTGTGCTTTAGTTCTGTGTTCTGCAGATGCACCCTCACGAGTTGCTTCGACCTGCATATGATAGATTTTTAAGGCTAGAATAGAAAAACGGTCAATAGCCCAAGCTGGACTCTCAGAATTGATTTTAGCGCCGTCTTTTATCTTTACGTCTTTGTATTTATCTAAGAAATAACTATCGATGAATTCAACCATATCGGTGCGTTCTTGGTTCGAAGCATCTATTTTGCGCTTGAGTTTCAACGCGGCAACAGGATCGATATTCGGATCTCTAATAATATCCTCATAATGCCATTGCACGGTATCAATCCAGTTTTTCAAGTACAATAAATGCTCGATTTTATCTTTCGGATACGGGTTGGCAATAGGTTGGTTTACACTGTCGTGAATGTGGTAATCTTTGATACTTTCTTCAAAGATTGAGTAGGCAAATGCAGCAAACATATCGTATAGTTTTTGACAAATATAGTCTTTATCGGTTTGTTGTACAACAAAAAATTTCGCCAAAATCGCCTTGCCTACTATCGATAATCTGTATAGAAAACTGTTGGATTTGACTAATTAGTATGTAGTTTATTAAAACAAACAAACACCTGATTCAAGGCTTATCAGCTATTTGTCAGACAGATACCACATCTTTAATTTTTCAACTAGAAAGCTGAAACAAAAATATTACCTTTGCCACTTCTTATAAAAACAACTACTACTATAACTATGAACACAACTAAACAAATCCGTGCGGCACTCGTATCGGTATTTTCCAAAGAAGGACTAGAACCTATTGTCAAAAAGCTTCACGAATTAGGCGTAACCCTTTATTCGACAGGCGGGACTGAAGATTTCATCAAAGCGCTTGATATTCCTGTCATTCCGGTGGAGAGCATTACAGATTATCCTTCAATCTTAGGTGGAAGAGTAAAAACGCTACATCCAAAAATTTTCGGCGGAATTCTTAACAGACAAGACAACACATCAGATGTACAACAGATGCAAGAATACGCTATTCCTCAGATTGATTTAGTCATCGTAGATTTATATCCGTTTGAGAAAACCGTTAGTGCTGGAGCTTCAGAGGCTGATATTATCGAGAAAATCGATATCGGTGGTATTTCACTTATTCGTGCTGGAGCCAAAAACTTCAACGACACCTTGATTATTTCTTCAGTAGATCAGTATGCGGGATTCCTTGAGTTATTAAACGAAAAAATGGGTCAAACCAATATAGACGACAGAAAAGCCTATGCTGGATATGCCTTCCATATTTCATCAAATTACGATACGGCTATTTTCAATTACTTCCACAACGATGATTCATTCTTAAAGCTAAGTATGGCTAACGGAAAACAATTGCGTTACGGAGAAAACCCACATCAAAAAGGATTTTTTTTCGGAGATTTTGACGCTATGTTTGATGTTTTACACGGAAAAGAACTTTCGTACAACAACCTACTTGATGTTGATGCGGCAGTAGTGCTAATGGCTGAATTCAAGAACAACAAACCTACTTTTGCAATCCTAAAGCACAATAACGCTTGTGGATTAGCCACACGTGATACGCTAAAACAAGCTTACTTAGATGCACTTGCTGCAGACCCAACCTCTGCTTTTGGAGGTGTTTTGATAGCCAATTCAAAAATTGATATTGCTACAGCTGAGGAAATCAATCAGTTGTTCTGTGAAGTTGTTATTGCTCCTGATTATGACGCACAAGCTATCAGTATTCTACAACAAAAGAAAAATAGAATTATCTTAGTTCAGAAAGAAGTAGAACTTTCTAAAACACAAGTACGTACAGCACTAAACGGGTATTTAGTTCAAGATAAAGACTTCTTAACTGATACTGAAGACGTACTTACAACTGCTACAACCCTAGTTCCAACAGCCAAAGAAATCGAAGATCTTTTATTTGCTTCAAAGCTTTGTAAAAATATCAAATCAAACACGATTGTTTTGGCAAAAGACAAACAACTTATCGCCAGCGGAACGGGTCAAACCTCTAGAGTTGACGCACTTCGTCAAGCTATTGAAAAAGCGCAAAGCTTTGGGTTTGACCTCAATGGAGCTGTGATGGCAAGTGATGCCTTTTTCCCTTTCCCGGACTGTGTGGAAATTGCTGACAAAGTGGGAATTAAAGCTGTGATTCAGCCAGGAGGCTCAATCAAAGACCAACTGAGTATTGATTATTGCAACAACAATAAGATGAAAATGGTGTTTACAGGAATTAGACATTTCAAACACTAAAAACCTACTCTACAATAAGATTACATGTTTTCTAAAAACTCGTGTTTTTTTTGAATTTTTATGTTGACTACTTAAAATTCTAAAAACACGAGTTTTATAAATATTTAAGACCTGTACGTCCTATAATTATTGCTGAAATCGAAGGGAAAAGTTTAAGCTTTGATAAAAATTCTGCATTTCATAAAATTGATGTTACAAGAAACCCTTCTTTTACTTTACAATTATCTTTTCTGTCTGAATTCCTTTGTCAGAGACTATTTTTAGGATATAATTTCCTTTTTGCAGGTCTGAAACCTGAAGATTATTTACTTGATTTTGCTCTAAAATTTTCCTGCCCGAAAGGTCAAAAATGATTATCTTTTCTATTATTGTATCTGTGATTTCAAAATACAGAACATCAGAAACTGGATTGGGGTAAATGCTTATTTTGTTATTCTTTAAAGACTGTATACCTAACATACAATTTTCACCAGAATAAAAATGACCACCTATAACAATCCATTCTGAATAAGGAAGTTCTCCATTTATGGCACCTATAGCATTATCTACCTGAATACAAATAGGTGTTTCATCTACCCAATCCATACCATAGCGTTGTACATTAAGATATATTAGATTACTATTATTTCCATTAGCTAGGTTTATACCTCCATTTAATAAGGGATACATATTTTCAGTAAATACAGTATGTATATTAGGATTATTACTCAAATCAATATAAGTAATTTGATTTTGAGGAGAAACATCATCGTGATTATTACCACAATATAGTTCTTCTAATAAAATATTGTTAGATATATCTATATCAGTGAGTAAATTATGTTCACAGAATAAATAACGTAATTGAAAATTATTTGAAATAGTAAGTTCAGTAATAAGTGTATGAGTAATAGTAAGTTCTTCTAATGAAACAAAATCTTGTATACCTGTTATATCAGTCATAGAAGACCCTTCTATATAAAGCTCCGTAATATTCTCTATATCGCTTGTCAATATCTGCCCGTTTACAATTCCATCACTATCTATATTTTGAGCGATGAGTTCTTGCTCAAAAAGAGGGTCAGGAATATAGGTTATCTGTGCTGTTACTTTATAACTAACCGTTATAAAAAACAAAAAGTATAGTATATTTTTCATAATTAAAATGTTTATTGTTTGATTAGAGTTGTTGTGTCAGGAACCTGTCCATTTAGTAACCAATTTTTCCAAGTACCAAGTATTTCCAACAAAATCGTCCTGCTGTGCCAATAAAATAAATGTACTCATAAAGAACAAAACAGCGTAAAGTAATTTTGATTCCATAGTATAGTTGTTTTAGCAGCTATTTAGTTGTTTTTCAAATATATATGTTTTTAAATAAGAAACAAAACAGTCTAATTTAATTTATTAACAATATCTTAATTTTACACAATGCAAATTTTACTAGTTATAGGAACAAAAGTCAATAGTCAAAATGACTATATTTTGTTTTAGAGTTTCCCGTAACAATATATTTCCTTACTTTTGAGTTATTATTCCTAACATCCACTATAGACAATGTTTTTTAAGACGCCCGAACAGAAAAAATCTGCCATTATCACTACAATTATGTTTGTGCTTATGGTTTTTGTGATGTCTATCGCTATTTTTCCTCCTGAGCCAAAAGAGCTTGAAGGTGGTGGTGGTGGCGGAACGATTGCACTAAACTTTGGTTTTGACGACCAAGGAATGGGCAATCAGTTTGATTCTCCAAATCCCGTGGCTGTACAAACGCCAACAGAGGTTGCTAAAAACACAGCTTCAGAAATGTTGACTTCTGATAATGAAGATGCAGTTGCTATAAAGGATGTCAAAAAAGTAGACGTCAAAAAAACTGAAATCAAACCTGAGACTAAACCTACAACAGTTACTAAGACACCTGAGAAACCTAAGCCAAGTCAAGACGTTACAGACGCTTTTAAAAACTTGTTGGGAGGAGACGGAAATTCTAATAATGCTGGAAACCAAGGAAAAACCTCTGGAAATCTAAATAGTCAAGGTTATGATGGCGACGGTAGTGGCGGAAGCGGTACAGGTTCTGGAGGCGGCACAGGTTCAGGACAAGGAATCGGAAGTGGTTCTGGCTACGGAAGTGGTTCTGGAGGTGGCGTTGGATCAGGAGTTGGAAACTATAAATTAGCCGGTAGAAAGTCTGTGGCAATGCCTGCGCCGCAATACAGATGTAACGAAGAAGGAACGGTAGTTGTGGAAATATACGTAGATAAATCAGGAAGAGTTATAGACGCAAAACCAGGTGTTAGAGGTACGACAAATACGGCAAAATGTTTAGTAGATATCGCTAAGGAAGCTGCTCTTAAAGCTAAATTTGACCCTAGCGAATCCGCAGCCGAAAGACAAACAGGTACCATTACATATAACTTTAAGCTTCGAGAATAATTGAAAACTTACGGTGAAATTCTGGATTGGATGTTCGATCAACTTCCGATGTATCAGAAACAAGGCGCAACAGCATTCAGAAAAAACCTAGACAATACCTTGCTGTTATCGGAATACCTAAATCATCCTGAGGATAAGATCAAAACCATCCACATTGCGGGAACTAACGGAAAAGGCTCTACTTCGAGTATGCTTGCGTCAATTTTGCAAGAAGCGGGTTACAAAGTAGGATTATACACTTCACCTCACCTCAAAGACTTTAGAGAGCGAATCAAGATAAACGGAGAAGAAATTCCCGAAGCGTTTGTCTATGATTTTATGTTGAAATACAAGTCATTTTTTGAAAGCCATAACCTCAGTTTCTTTGAAATGACAGTGGGATTGGCTTTTGATTATTTCGTAAAACAAAACATAGATATCGCTGTAATAGAAACCGGTATGGGAGGACGTTTAGATTCGACCAATATCATAACGCCACTTGTTGCGGTGATTACCAATATAGGATTAGACCACACTCAATTCTTAGGGAATACACTTGGTGAAATCGCATCAGAAAAAGCTGGAATTATAAAGCCAAACACTCCTGTTGTCATCGGAGAATATACTTCTGAAACGCGTGAAATATTCGAAATTAAAGCAAAAGAAACCCAGTCTGAGACTTACTTTGCATCAGATTTAATTGCTGAAACTCCAAAGTCAGATTTGATAGGTACCTATCAAGAAAAAAACAAAAAAACAGCTTTACAAACCATCAGAGTACTTCAACAACAAGGTGTATTTAATATCTCAGCAGAGAACATTACAAACGGATTTTTGAATGTGGTGAAAAATACGGGACTTTTAGGAAGGTGGCAGATTCTACAAGAAAATCCGAAAATCATTTGTGATACTGCGCACAACAAACACGGGCTTGAAATCGTGCTAGAACAACTTCAAAAAGAACCTTTCGAAAAACTACATATTGTATTAGGCGTTGTCAGCGATAAAGATTTAGATTTAATCTTGCCATTATTCCCTAAAAAAGCAATCTATTATTTCTGTAAACCAACGGTTCCAAGAGGTATGGATGCGGAGGAGCTTCAACAGAAAGCACAGACTTATAATCTTATAGGTCGGGCATATAGTTCTGTAGCAGAGGCTTTTGTGAAAGCTAAAGAAAATGCATCTAATCAGGACTTGATTTATGTAGGCGGGAGCACTTTTGTTGTAGCGGAGGCAATATAACTTAGATTTCTACACTTCGCTATAAAGGCTAGGATATATATTTTTAAATTATATAAAATCCTGTCCTGAATAATTGATGCGTATTATTTAGAACAGGATAATGGCTTCAAACTATTTTAAAACCCATAATTTACTCCAACTCCAAACACCTGACGTGTTTGGAAGCCTGCAAAGGCGTTGTCATCATAAATTGTATGATAGATTAAGTTGGCTGAAATGTATTTGTTAATAGTCATCACTATATTTAATTGATATTCTAGGTCGACATTCTGTGGGTCTTTTAGGTAGTCAGAATATAGTGTAAGTGTGTTTTCAAAAGAGATATTCTCCATCACATTAAACTTATAGTACCCTGAAGCGTGCATACCGAATTCAAATTTCATTGATTTATTAGTATCAACTCCAAAATAAGAGCCATCTACATAGCCTGGAACTGAAGTAAAGTCTTTATTTACGAAAGTAAATCTAGAAGTTGCAGGCGCGATATTTATTTTCAAGTCATCTGATTTTTTCCAAAGCATACCTGGACCAACAGCCAAATAAGCTGGAGACATGAATTTTGTTGTAGCCTCGCCTCTAACCTCAATTCCATCTACTTTTTTGTAGTTATATCCTTTGGTAAATTGTGTTTTGAAGTTCAAGAAACCAGAATAGAACCAATATCCGGATGCTTTTTTCCCTAGAAGAGAGTTGAGCTCTAGTCGGTCATTTGTCTTCTTTTCAAACTCTGCATTCTTGGTTTGCATAATTCCATATTCTGCAATAATCTTATTATCCCAGTTCCAGTCGTTCTTTTTATAATTAAAATTGTAATTTAGCCCTAGATTTCCTGAGAAACTATTTTCTCCTCCCGTTATCCAGTTATCAAATGTCGATTGATTAAGTAGGAAAGAAATATTTCCTCCTCTTGTCCAGTTTTTTGTAGTGTCTTGTTCTTGTTGTGCTGTCGCTCCTAGGCCAGTCAGCAATAACAGACTTAAGATAGTTTTTTTCATTTTAGTTTTGTTTTAAATATATTATAGTGAATATTTGATACAAACTCAAAAACTCCTTACGAACTTGGGTGTCTGTAAGGAGTTTTACTATAAGTTTATGTGGCTTACTTCAAGAATGAATGCGCAGTAGTGTCTTGAATATCGTCACCTTTTTTCTTGAAAATTTGTAGTTGTTTTAACCAATATAACATGGCTACGATACAAATAATCATGAAAATCCAGTTCACAAGGTTAGCTGTCCACCAATTTTCTAATTCTATTTTAGTAAAAAGGTTCATAGGTGTAAATAGAACTTCTTCGAATAGGTACTGTATTGCTTCAAAAAATGATTTCATCACTGATACATTAATGTTTTACATTTGCAAATATAATATAAAAAACGAATATGCTAACAAAGATTTTCAGTAAATCTAGACCTGTACATTTACTCATATCCACCCTGATCATAGCGCTTGGACTTATTTTCGCATTCATATACGATGGTGGTGAATACGCACTTTGGGAAACAAAGGGGATTTATCTGATTATCCCGTTGATATTATTTTCTATTTTCCTGACTGATCTCATTGCTAAAAAGAATCAAATTAATAAGAATGATGATTATGCAATCTTGTTGTACACACTTTTCCTTCTGCTGATTCCAGAGGTATTCCTAGAGTGGTCTGTCGTGCTTTCAAGTATGTTCATATTGCTGTCTTTCAGAAGGTTAGTGTCATTACGGTCTCACGTTCAAGTAAAGCAAAAAATATTTGATGCCTCGCTTTGGGTCACTGTTGCGGCTATTTTTGAATTTTGGTCGATACTGTTCTTCGCATTGGTTTTTATCTCCATAATTATTCATGCATCAAACGATTTCAGAAATTGGATTATTCCGATTTTTGGCTTCTCTGCAGTTTCGATATTGTTGTTATTGTATGCTTTTGCCTTTGATATGGGTGTATTAACGACTATTCAAGGCAAAATGGGAGCGGACTTTAGTTTTGAGTATATAGCTAATCAATCCCAATCGATACATACGTCAACCTGGCTTACTTTTCTGATTATTGTGCTGGCTTTTCAAATAATGGCTGTTCCGAGTTATTTGGCAATGGTACAGAATTCCATAAAAATTGTCATATCCATGCTCATAGTTGGAGTTTTTGTCTACTTGTTTACTACCGGAAAACACGAGGGATTGTGGTTGTATTGTTTTACTCCTCTAGCTATTATGGGGAGTAATTTTATCTCATACGTCAAGCGAGACTGGATGAAAGAAGTTATTGTAGTCTTACTATTGTTACTTTCAGTCTTTTCGTTTGTGCAATTTTTGACAGCCTAATTTCGTAGTTTGTTGCTACATTGGTTGCAATAGATAGCTGCGATTTCGTTGGTATGGTTGCAAACTGTACATTTCAAGTGTTTTTTCGCAGTTTCTTTGCCACTTTGTCTAAACATTTCTAAGGATACAATTCCGGTCGGAACGGCAATAATAGCATAACCCAACAACATCATTATCGATGCAAAGAATTTTCCTAGATTCGTAATAGGAGTTACATCGCCAAAGCCAACAGTTGTAATAGTAACTATAGCCCAGTAAATACTTTTTGGAATAGAATTTAATTGCTCATTTGCTCCTCCTTCAAGCATAAACATCAAGCCTCCCATAATTACGGCTAGCATCACTACAAAAAACATAAAGACAGATATCTTGTACACACTCGATACAAGTGAGTTGTAGAGAGAATAAGCCTCTCGCGTGAATTTGTTTATTCTAAATATCTTAAATACACGAATTAGCCTAAGTATTCTGATGATTCTAAAAAAGTATGCTTGGTTAGTAAAAGGCATCAAAAGCACAGGTAAAATCGCCAGAAGATCGATGATTCCCCAAACACTGAGGATATATTTTAGAGGTCTGGTTGAAATATAAATTCTAAAGAAATATTCTATGATAAATATAATAGAAACAGTTACCTCTAGAACATAAAATATTATTCTAGCCGAATCAGATAGATTTGGCATGCTCTCTATAATCAGAAGGAATATCGAAAATAGGATAAACCACAATAAATATATGTCAAACCTTCTACCTTGTTTGGTAGAAGTACTGAATATGATGTCGCGCCATTTTTTTTTAAATTGTTCTCTAGCTTCTTGTTTTTCTTCCGCTGTTTTATGGGTTTTTGACATAGATAATCTCTGTTTTTTTAGATTATTGATTAGATAAAACAACCTTATTTCACTCTTGCAAAGTTAATAAAACATAGCTTACTTAAACAATTAAGATAAGTTATGCGCCTATCTTTTTAATAGATCTTACCCGTAAATCCTACTCAGCTATGAGAGATTAAGTGCAATCAGCTTGGTTTATAGGTGAATTGCATGATAACTCTGAATGTGTTTTTGGACTAGGTTGCATTAGTGTTTGTGTTGTTTATAGTGCTGATAATTAGAGTTTTGAGATGTGCAGGAAATAAAATATTTGCCTATAAAGTTCTGAGATAGAAGCGGGAATATAAATTTAATTTATTTTGACTTTTTGCTTCAAAAATCAAATTATAAAACACTTGCCAAAAAAGATTAGGCTTTTAAATGGGTTTTCAGTACTTTTGTTACACTTTTTAAAACACGATAAATTTCTAGATATGAATTTACACGAATACCAAGGAAAAGAAATTTTAGCTTCTCATGGAGTTAAAGTTCAGAGAGGTTATGTGGCAAACAATGCTGAAGAGGCCGTTGCTAAAGCCAAACAACTTACTGCTGAAACCGGAACAGGATGGCACGTAATCAAAGCACAAGTCCATGCAGGAGGAAGAGGAAAAGGAGGAGGAGTAAAGTTGGCTAAAAACCTACAACAAGTAGAGGAAATTGCAGAACAAATCATTGGAATGCAGCTTATTACGCCGCAAACACCTCCAGCTGGAAAAAAAGTTCATAAAGTACTTGTAGCTGAAGATGTATACTATCCTGGAGAATCAGAAACTTCAGAGTTCTATATGTCTGTGCTTCTGAATAGAGGAACTGCTAAAAATATGATCATGTATTCCACTGAAGGAGGAATGGATATCGAAGAAGTAGCAGAAAAAACCCCACACCTTATCTTTACTGAAGAGGTTGACCCATCTGTTGGACTCCAAGGATTCCAAGCTAGAAGAATCGCATTCAACCTAGGATTGTCAGGCAATGCATTCAAAGAAATGGTTAAATTCGTAACATCGCTTTATACAGCTTATGTGCAGTCAGATGCATCTTTATTTGAAATCAACCCAGTCCTAAAAACATCAGACAACAAAATATTAGCAGTTGATGCTAAAGTAACGCTTGATGACAACGCGCTTTACAGACACCCGAAATATGAGGACATGAGAGATATTCTCGAAGAAAACCCAATCGAGGTTGAAGCTAGAGCAGTGGGGCTAAACTATGTCGACCTTGACGGAAACGTAGGTTGTATGGTAAACGGCGCAGGACTTGCAATGGCAACCATGGACTTAATCAAGCACGCCGGATACGAGCCAGCTAACTTCCTTGACGTAGGTGGAACAGCTGACGCTAAACGTGTAGAAGCAGCTTTCAAAATCATCTTAAAAGACCCTAACGTTAAGGCAATCCTTATCAATATCTTTGGTGGAATTGTACGTTGTGACCGTGTAGCTCAAGGAGTTATTGATGCTTACAAAAACATGGGAGACGCTATTAAGGTTCCTATTATTGTTCGTCTTCAAGGTACAAACGCAGAGCTTGCTAAAGAAATGATCGATGCATCAGGTCTTGCAGTGCATTCAGCAGTTCAGTTCCAAGAAGCTGCAGATAAAGTAAAAGAAGTATTAGGTTAATCCTTTTCAAAATATACTACAAACCTAAAAAAAACAGGCTGTCCTCACAACGGATAGCCTGTTTTTTTATATGATAAGGAAATTGTTGTAAGTAGTTAACTGAATTTCTATTGGTTCAGAATCAGTAATAAACTCCCTACACTGATAATCGTCCAGAGTACAACAGCAAAAAACAGAGGTTTCCAGCTGATGGTCTTTAGCGTATTCAAAGAAATTGTAGAACCGATAAAGAAAAGCGTCAGGTTTAGTCCAGATTTAGCGATTTTAGTAATTACTCCGCTGATATTATCAAAAATAGGGAAATAGGTATTCAGTATAATCGCAAGAATGAAATAGCCAATAAACCACGGGATTTTTACCTTAACTCCTTTAGTCCTAAATAGTAGCATGGTTAGCAATGACATCGGTATTATCCAAAGTGCTCTTGAGAGCTTTACAGTCGTAGCCACTTTTAGCGCCTCATCACCAAATTTACTTGCTGCTCCTACCACAGAACTAGTGTCGTGTATGCCAATAGCACACCAAAGTCCGAATTGCTCCTGAGTCATCATTAGCCAGTGTCCGATGTTGGGAAATATAAACAAGGCAAGAGAATTAAGTGTAAAGACAATGGCTAGTGCTAATGAGATTTGCTTGGTCGTAGGTTTGATAATGGGTGTTACTGCAGCAATAGCGCTCCCTCCACAGATAGCCGTCCCTATAGAAATCAGATACGAAAGAGGTTTTTCGAGTTTCAGGAACTTTCCGAATAAATACCCAAGAATCATCACGCTTGCAATGCTGATTGCCGTAAAAATAAATCCAGTTCTCCCGACGTTCATGGCTTCATTGAGTTTGAGTCCAAACCCTAGCCCAACGATAGAGACTTGTAATAATAAAGTAATGTATTTATGAAGCTGTTTTTCGAATGGATTTCCGATACTAATAGTGAAAGCAATACCCAAGGCCAAGGCAAGTGGCGAAGAAGCCCAAGGCGAAAGACAGAAGAGTGCTAAAATGAAAAACAACACTTTCTTAAAAGTGTCATTTCTGAAGGTTGATTCCATCGGAAGTAAATTTTGAATCTCAGCAGCAGTAGCTTTTAGATGAAGATTCAAAATTAAAATATTATTCTGTATTAAGGCGTAATTATTAGTTAATAAATAATTAGTCTAAGAATCACACTGCTTCAATAGATGGGGAGAATGGTATAAGAAAAGAAAGTACTTTGGGGGTTTAGATTTAATTGTCACAAGGATCTTCAGGTGCATTAGACCAAATTAAATATTTTTCTCCTAAAGACTCAATGTGTTTTTTCCAAAGTTTAGAGGATGATTTACATAAAATCCTGTCCTTGTGTTTATTGTCAAAAACTACCCAAGACTTTTTTCTGATTTCTGTTTCAAGTTGATTGGCTCCCCAGCCTGTATATCCTGCAAAGAAGCGGATGTTTTTTTTAGATAATTTACCTTGTTCAGCTAGCTCAATGACTACATTAAAGTCTCCTGCAAAATATAATCCGTCAGCTATTTCATCACTATTAGGAATGAGTTCTGGAATATTGTGGATAAAAAACAAACTATTTTCTTCAACAGGACCTCCTTCGTATATCGGTACGTCATACATTAATTCGGGGACAGCTTCATTGACAAGAATATTTTCAGAAGGCTTATTGAGAATAAACCCTGTAATACCTAGAGGTGTGTGTTCAGTTATAAGAATGACTGAACGAGAAAATGACGCGTCTAGCATCAATGATATGTCTGATACTAGCAGCTTTCCTTTTTGAATGATATTAGCAGTCAAAACGATGTGTTTTTAAAGTAGAAAAGGTGCTTGTTTGCACCAGCACCTTTTTAAAATCTTTTTACAAAAACAGTTATTAACTGTTTACAGATCCTTCTAATTCAGCGCCAGCTTTAAATTTAACTACGTTTTTAGCGGCAATCTTAATAGTCTTTCCAGTTTGTGGGTTTCTTCCGTCTCTAGCAGCTCTGTTAGCAACTGAGAATGATCCGAATCCTACAAGTGATACTCTTCCGCCACTTTTTAGGGTTTTGGTTACGTTTTCTGTAACTGATTCTAGAGCTTTTTTAGCAGCTACTTTAGAAATTCCAGCATCAGCTGCAATAGCATCAATTAGTTCTGATTTGTTCATAATTTTACTTTTAATGGTTAGGTTAAACAATTTTATAAAAAATAACTTAAACAAAATTAGGTGCTTTTATGAGCTGTGCAAGTTTTTTTCGAAATTTATTTCGTTTTTGTTGATAAAACACCTTGTTTTGTTGATAAATAAAACAGATTTTACTTGAGCCTCCCTATTTTAATGGAATTTATAGGGCTTTTGCTTGTTCAGAAAATGTATATCCGTTTAGAAATTCTGGCGCGCTCATCCTCTTTTTACCTGGAAATTGAAGGTTGTTTATGTGTATGTAACCACCCTTTACTGCAACTTTCAACTCTTTTTTAGTAGTAATTAGACAGCCAGTGGCTAAGCTATGCAAAACCTCTTCTTTCTCAGCTTCATATATTTTAATATTCCACTGTTTAGCCCCATCTTCGATAATTGTCCACGCACACGGATAAGGCGAAAGCCCTCTGATGAGGTTGTGAATTTCTGAAAGCGAATTTTCCCAGTTTATCTTAGTGTTTTCTTTGTTGAGTTTGTGAGCTGTTTTTAGTGTTGATGATTCGGACTGTATGGTGGTTTGTAAAGTTGAGCTCTCAATGAGTGAAAGTGTCTGTAAGACAGTTTTTTTGCCTAAATCCATTAACCTGTCATGCAGACTACCGGCATCCTCGTTAGGTCCGATTTCTAGACTGTCATGAAGAATCATCGCGCCAGTATCTATCTTCTCATCAATAAAGAATGTAGTGACGCCTGTCTTTTTTTCTCCGTTTATGATTGCCCAATTGATTGGAGCGGCACCCCTGTATTGTGGCAATAGCGAAGCGTGAAGGTTAAAAGTGCCTAATTCGGGCATCTCCCAAACCTGTTTGGGCAACATTCTAAAAGCAACAACTACTTGTAGGTTGGCTTGAAGTGAGCGAAGTTCTTCTAGGAATGCTTCGTCTTTTAGATTTGTAGGCTGTAGGATTTTCAGCCCTTTGTCTATGGCAAACTGTTTAACTGACGAAAGGGAGATTTTCTGACCCCTACCCGCGGGCCTGTCAGGTGCAGTAACCACTCCAACAACTTCGTAGTTATGCTCTAAAATCGCTTCTAGAATTCCAGTTGCGAAATCAGGAGTTCCCATAAATACAATCCTTAGTTTTTTCATAGCATTCTTAAATTTAAAAGTAACAAGACCTCAAAGGTACAGCCTTATTTAGAAATTAAGAATTTCAGACACGCAAAAATAGAGCGGAAAACATCTAATAATTCTTACCTTTGCAAACTGATTTATAACCTTATAATATATAGAAACAATGAGTTTACAAGAAATTCTTACTGCCAAAGTCCAGCATGCTGTTCAATCACTTTTCGGTATTGATATCGAAAAAGTAGAATTTCAGGCTACTCGTAGGGATTTTGAAGGAGATATTACAGTCGTAATATTCCCCTTGCTCAAAGTTATTAAAGGAAATCCTGCTGAAATCGGAAATGCAATCGGAACATATTTAGTAGAAAACACCTCAGAAGTTGCTAGCTTTAATGTGGTTTCAGGATTCTTGAATATCGTAATTGCCGATGAGTATTATTTGAATTACTTCAACCAAATCAAAGATAATGACAGGTTTGGTTATGTAGCGCAGGGAGAGGAAGCTGTTATGGTTGAATTTGCCTCGCCAAACACCAATAAACCACTTCACCTAGGACACGTCAGAAACGTGCTTTTAGGTTATTCTGTGGCGCAAATCTTAGAAGCATCCGGCAAGAAAGTATATAAAACCCAGGTTATTAACGACAGAGGAATTCATATCTGTAAGTCAATGTTGGCTTGGCAGAAATTCGGAAACGGAGAAACGCCTGAATCTACTGGACTCAAAGGAGATAAATTGGTTGGAAATTATTATGTTAAGTATAACAATGAGTATAAAGATGAACTAAAAAGAATAGAAGAAATTGCTAATAGAATTTATGATGAATATGTTGAAAGTAAAAAGCCTCAAGAACCAAAAATCATAAAAAGCTTAGAAACTATTACTGAAATAAACACTTCAATTGAAGTAAAACCTAAAAATTTAATTTTGACTATTGCAGGAATTGCTTTGGCAGATTACTATTATAAAAATAAAAATGAATTCGCAGGAAACATTACGACTTTACTTAGTGTATTTGCAGGAATTTCATCATTAGAAAAAAGAGAAGAATTTACAACCACTTATAAAACAATAGAAAAAAGAATTATGCCTATTGTACGAGAGCATAAATTTGATAGAATGAATAGATATCAAATTTTTTCTACCATTTTTGAAGAATATAAAAAACAATCTCCTTTAATTCAGGAAGCCCAACAGATGCTTTTGGATTGGGAGGCAGGAAAACCTAAAGTGATGGAGCTTTGGAATAGAATGAACGGTTGGGTGTATGATGGTTTTGATGTTACGTATAAAAACATCGGAGTTGATTTTGACTGCAATTATTACGAAAGTAACACGTATCTTTTAGGGAAAGACGTAGTTGAAGACGGAATTTCTAAAGGAGTTTTCTACAAAAAACCAGACAACTCCGTTTGGATTGATTTGACCGATGAAGGTTTAGACGAGAAATTAGTGCTTCGTTCAGACGGAACATCGGTGTATATGACCCAAGATATCGGAACGGCAATTCAACGTGTAAAAGATTTTCCGGATGTAAACGGAATGGTTTATACCGTTGGTAACGAACAAGATTATCACTTCAAAGTGTTATTTCTGATTCTGAAAAAACTAGGCTATTCTTGGGCTGATAACCTTTTCCATTTATCCTACGGAATGGTTGATTTGCCATCAGGGAAAATGAAATCCAGAGAAGGAACAGTCGTAGATGCTGACGAACTCATCGCAGCTATGGAAACTACAGCCAGAGAAATCTCAGAGGAACTAGGCAAGCTTGATGGCTATTCAGAAGAGGATAAAGATAGACTATACAAAATCATCGGTCTTGGAGCTTTGAAATATTATATCCTAAAAGTAGATCCAAAGAAAAGAATCTTGTTTGACCCAAAAGAATCAGTTGATTTCACAGGTAATACAGGTCCGTTTATCCAATATACCTATGCTAGAATTCAATCGATCATAAGAAAAGCAGACTTTGATTTCTCTTCTGAAATCTCGAACTACGCCTTAGCAGATAAAGAAAAAGAAATCATCAAACAATTGGCAATGTTCCCTGAAATCATTCAGAATGCAGCTCATGCCTATAGTCCGGCGCTCATTGCCAATTATACGTATGACTTGGTTAGAGAATATAATTCGTTCTATCAAAGTACGCCTATTTTAGCGGCTGAGGATCATACTGATAAGATATTCAGAGTACAACTTTCTAAGAAAGTGGGCGATACGATAAAAGCAGCATTCACACTATTAGGAATTCAAGTTCCAGAGAGAATGTAACTTATGGTTCTTAGCATAGCGAATATATACACCTAGTGAAAAAATCCTATTTCTTACAGTCATTCTTGATTGTCTTATTAGCGACTATTTTATTTTTAGGATTAAAAGAAATTTTGCCTAAGCGCATTTTTTCTGAAATCCCTTCGGGCAACGCCAATATTGTGGTAGATAGCTTGATGTTAGAAACCTTAGCTAAAGAAGAAAACACAGTCAATGGCGCTGTGGATATTCCCGTAGCAACAGCGTCTGACTCTATATCAAATGCCAGTTTCAGAGCAAATAACCACAAAGGCTTGTTGGCTTTTTTTGAGAAATTAGACGAACTCGAAAAAACAGGAGAAGGAGAAATCCGAATTGCATATTTTGGTGATTCGATGACCGATGGTGATTATATTGTGCAAGATCTGAGAAAACTTTTTCAGAATGAATTCGGAGGTAAAGGCGTGGGCTTTGTTTCTATTACGTCTGAATCAGCAACTTCTAGAGGAAGCATACGACATAATTTCTCTAAAAATTGGCATACACAATCGTATGTGAATGTCAAAAAACCATTGAAACCTTTCGGAATAAATGGGCAAGTTTCGTTTGTCAAAGATAGTTTAAGCCCTACTTGGGTCGAATATAAAGCATCAGGATATAGAAACGTTACCGAATTATATGACCCTGTTTTGTATTACGGAAGTTCAAATAATAAGAATGCTTATGTAGAGCTTTTTTATAACGGAGATACGCTTAAAGTCATCAAACCTTTAGCTACAGATAGGGAGTTAAACAAGCTAAAGTTATCAGACAAAAATCTGAAAAGCATCAAAATAAACTTTATCAATGCTGATTCTATTGCCTTCTACGGAATAAATTCTGCTGATGATAAGGGAATTCACATCGATAATTTCTCGAGTAGAGGAAATTCAGGATTGCCACTTTCATTGTTTAACGCATCGCTGATGCAGGATTTTGATAAAGAGTTAAGCTACGACCTAATCATCTTGCATTACGGAACAAACGTACTGAATTACGGAAATCTGAACTATAATTGGTACGAACGTGCTATGACTAAAGTGATAAACCAACTCAAAAACTATTTTCAGAATTCCAATTTCGTAGTCATCTCAACTGCCGATAAAGCGACCAAATATGGCACAGAAATGAAAACTGATTCGGCTGTAGTACCACTTGCCAAAGCACAATACAACTATGCTAAAGCAACAGAATCTGGTTTTATAAATCTATATGAGCTGATGGGAGGAGACGGGTCGATGGTCAGATGGGTCGAAGATGAACCTGCTTTAGGAAACAAAGATTATACGCACTTTAATACTAAGGGTTCTCAGAAAGTAGCCCAGTTTATCTATGATGAGCTAAAAAAAGAATACGCTCAGTTTAGGAAAAACAAACCAATATCAAGCACAAAATAACACTGATTTAGACACTCTCCGTTTTGTGGAGTTCTGTAAGAAAAACGGCAGGGTTTGTTCCTTTTTCCTTTTTGAATGCTCTTGAAAAAGCCGATGTGCTGTTAAAACCTAAATCTTTTGCAATTCCCTCTATGGAAAATTTTAAAAAATCAGAATTACCGTTGTTTGTTATCTCGGAAAGCAAGAAATCTATCCGTAAGCCATTGATATAATCTGAAAAACTTTTGTTCTTGTAGGTATTGATTACATTTGATAGATAGGCAGGATTGGTTTTAAATTCTTTAGCCAATTTCTCTAAAGAAATATCTGAATTTCTGAATTTTTTATGTTCTGCAAAAGCATCAAGCTTATTTATTATTTTTTGAATGGTTTCGTCTTTTATTGGTTGTGATTTGTGGATAATTTTTACAAGCTCAGACGGAATTACTTTTGTCTGTTTTATTGTTTCTATTTCTCTGATAAGTTCCTGTGCTTTTCTTTTGGCTTTCTTTTGCTCCAACATATAAACGAAAGCACTTATTACAAACAGCAAACCTGCAAATACGGAAATTACACTAGCTTTATTTTTATGAACAAACAAAGACCTTTCCAACTGTTTTTGTGTCTGTAACAAATCTTTGGTTTCGTACTCTTTGTGTATCAGATCAATAAGGTGCTTATAACTTTGATTATAAACCCTATCGGCTTTTACGAGCTGTTCTATATATTTGAGTTGATTTTCTTTATCGTTTTGACTTTTGTAGTAATTAATAAGCATTTCGTAGCTTTCACGAAAATCGGGATGCGTATAGCTTTGGTTTTCAAACACTTCGTTTACCTTCTCGAAATAACCGATTGCTTTTTCTTTTTCGTTTTTGTCCCAATAGGCTTTCCCGATATAAAAATTACCTACGGTTGCCCACGCAAAATCTTCGTTTTCGTATAAATAAGGTAGTTGTTCCTCAATTTTACGGATTGCCTCGTCATAATTATTCAGAAAATAATCATTGATACCTTGCTTAAAAACGATATAATGCCCGTCAAGTTCCGAAAAATTTGCTTGCTGAACTGATGTTAAGGCGGTTTGCAGGATTTGGTTGCTTTCTTCTGTACGGTTGGTTTTAAGAACTGACCAAGCCAAACCCTCTAACGATTTGACATAACCTCTCTGCATATTATAATTGGCTTCGTCCTGCCCGAAATAAGCAATACATTCCCGAAACAAGCTTTCTGCCTCTTCATAATTCCCTAAATAGTTTTTGATGATTCCGATAAGATATTTAATTCGGTACTTTTTGTAAGTATCATTCGTTTGGGAGATATAATCATTGGCTTTCAGATAGTTATCTAATGTGTTTCTGTAATCTTTTATGTTGTAATAGATTACTCCTTTGACACGATAACTATCTCCGATAAGGGCTTTATCATTGGTTTTATAAGCATAATGCAAAGCACTGTCTACAAAAGCAATGCGGTTTTCTTGTTTTTGGTAAAAAACATAATTCTTATAATAAAGAGCTATTTCTTTATTGTTGTTTTCTCTTTTTGCTTTTTGAAAATAATAGTTAAGATAAACAGCGTTTTTTAGGGAATCTTTTTCGGCTGAATGAATTAAATCATCTAACTCCAAATAGGAATATTTGGACAAGCTGTCTTGATTTTTTTGTGCAAAAAGACCTCCCGATACAAAAATAAGGGAGCAAGTCAGAACAGAAATAAGGTTGTTTTTGAGATAAAACAACATAAAAAGTGGTTTTTAAACACTCAAAAATACGAATTTTTATTTTGACATCAAAATAGCATTTTTTAGCAAATTAACCTATTGATATAAAGAATGTTAATGATTTTTTAAGTAACTGCCAAAACTTAAAAATTTTAAGTTTTGGCAGTTATAGTTCTTGCAAAACACAAAAAACCGCTTTTAGTTTGTCGCAGAAAAATGAACAAAGCCGGCAAAGTTCATAATTGTTTAAATCGTATAAAAAAATAATTATGAAAAAATATGCTTTGTTAATAGGATTGGTATGTTGTTTTGCCTCGTGCAGTACAGATGATTGGGATAATGATGTTCAGACGATAGAGATTAACGCTTTATCGAATGAAACAAACCCAACCTCTGACCCAAAAGATAAAGATTGGGATAAAGGAGGGTACAAAGACGATAACCAATCTGATAAGGAAGGAAATTAAAAAATACAGGTTGATATTGGATAAACCTGATTAAAACTACAGCCTTGTTGTAGCATCAGTAAATAAGCAAGAAGCCTGTTTAGTCGGACAAAACCGAAAAACAACGACTTTAAACTTTGTGGTTCGGATAATTTTTATAAATTTAATTTTTTAGATATGAAAAAGTTTTTATTTAGTGCTGTTGCACTTATCGGTTTTACAGTAGCTTCGTATGGAGCAAATACTGTTGAGGTTGAAGAAACAGGAAGTACTACAAATTGTAATACGTATGCTTTGGCTTCAACTATTGAAGAGTCAGGTGCTTTAGGAAGACCAATGACACAATCTGAATTTGCACAATCCTATAGTTTTTGGTATAATTTCTGTGTTTCTTATGGGAAAAATTCAAATTTGATAGTCCCTGTATTTATTGGAAATTAATTTAATTTTTAAAAACAGCTGTTATTTTAATAATTTCAGTTGTTTTTTTTAAATATATTATATTTATGATGCGAATAATAATAATATTATTGTTGTTTTTCAACATAGGTTTTGTGTTTTCTCAAGAGCATAAAAATATTGAGGTTATTTATGGTGTAGTCATTGAAGATTTTTCAGAGGAAGAATTGAGAAAAATGAGTAGTGATTATATGAGAAAAGCTATAGTTAATAAACTAAATAATACAAAAAATGTTTTATATAAATTAGAAGCTAATTCTAAAGAAGCTGTTTTTAAAAAAATAGAAGTTTTAGTATCTGAAATGAATACAGGAGGAGATTATAGTTCAAATGCTGTGTTTTATTACGATAACATATCTAAAAATGTCTATGAAACATCTCAATTAGGAGGAATTGATTATTTGATTCAATATCCTACGACATATTATCAATGGGAAATTACTAATGACACAAAAGATATTGATGGTTATATTTGTTATAAGGCTATAGGAAAACAGAAAATAGACGATAATTTTAGAGGTAAAAGAGACTATGAATTAGAAGTATGGTTTTCACCTGCATTACCATATAATTATGGTCCTGAAATGTATTTCGGTCTACCTGGTTTGGTTTTTGAAGCTCATACTAGAGGAGCTAAAATTAAATTTGTTCTTAAATCTTTTAAGATAATTGACAATAAAATTGTAACTATAGAAAAGCCTAAAGGTAAGCCTATTACTGTTGAAGAGCATACAAAAGTATTTAATAATTTTATGAAAAGGTTAGAGGAAGAAAATTAAACCCGAGTAATTATAAACCTTCTTTATATCAAAACATCAAATGCCAAAACTTCTATTCCCCATTCTCTGTTTTCTGTTCTCTCTGACAACTTTTTCCCAAACCAAAGGAAAAGTAGAATATGGTTTATTTATAGAGAAATCTCCTATTGAAGAAGACGTTATCAAAGGATTTAAAAAAGCTATGGGTAATGATGAAAAAGATTTATCTTGGAGTGAGGGAGCAAAAAAAATATCATTCGTGCTTGAATTTAAAAATACAGTTTCAAAGTTTTATGTAATAAAAGGTATTGATTTTGAGGATTTTAACGTAAAAATAGCTTTAGCACGTGCCAAATATGAGAATAGTATATATTTAAATTCGATAGAGAAAAAAAAATACTACAATAATAGTGATGAGCTTATGATTGTTGATAAAGAAGAATTTAAAATTGAGGAAAATATATATGATTCTTGGGAATTAAAAAGTGAAACAAAAGAAATTCAGGGTTTTATATGCTATAAAGCAACAGGGAATTTTATAGGTCAATTAGATAAAGGAGAAGAGAAAAGAGATATAATTGCTTGGTATTGTCCTGAATTGCCTTTCTCTTTTGGCCCAAATGGTTATGGAGGTTTACCCGGGCTTATATTGGAATTACAAGTAGGAGATGTGCTTTTTGGAGCAACTAAAATTTCTCTTAATGAAAAAATTGAAGATATAGACAGTTCAAAGCTCAAAGGCAAAAGAATTACTTCCGAAGAATACTCTAAAATTTTAAGAGAAAGAGCAGGAGTTATAATGGAGGGCAGATAATAAAAAAATCTGCAATTAAAAATCGTTAATCTACAATCATCAATCAAATGCCAAAACATCTTTCTTCTTTCTTCTTTCTTCTGCTCTCTCTAACAGCTTTTTCCCAAACGAAAATTTTTACAGGAGTGGTTACGGACAGCTTAAATGTTCCTTTGGAGAGTGCCAATGTTTTGGCTCGTCCTGTTGATGATGGAGGTAGCTTTAAATTTGCTATTGCAGACAACAGAGGTCGTTACCGTTTGGAATTGGATAAAGGTTTCGGTTATGATATTTCGGTTTCGTATCTGGGTTATACTCCTGAAAATATTGTTGTAGAAAAAGACAGTGAACTTTCAGAATATCATTTTAAACTCAAAAGTACAGGAATCCAAATAGACGAAATCGTTATTACGCATAAATACGAGCCTGTTATCATCAAAAAAGACACGCTTATTTATGATGTTGGGGCTTTTGCCTCGGGAAACGAACGGAAAATGAAAGAAGTCCTCGAAAAACTTCCCGGAGTGGAAGTTGATAAAGACGGAAAAGTAACCGTTCAAGGCAAACAGGTTACACAAATGATGGTTGAGGGAAAATCATTTTTCGGAGGAGGAACAAAATTAGCAGTCGAAAATATTCCTGCAGACGCTTTGGATAAAATTGAGGTTATTGACAACTTTAACGAAGTCGGTTTTTTAAAAGAAGTTTCCGATTCCGAAGATTTGGCTATGAATGTCGTTCTGAAAGAAGACAAAAAGAAATTTCTTTTCGGGGATATTGAGGCAGGAGCAGGAAATGACGAATTTCATCTGTTGCATTCCGCTTTGTTTTATTACAGTCCGAACTTGAATTTGAGCTTTATCGGGGATATAAACAACATCGGGAAATCGGTTTTTTCGTACGAGGATTTAATGCGTTTTCAGGGAGGAGTGAGTAGTTTTCTGAACTCCAACCGAAGAAGTTTATCCAATTTGTATTCGTATGCAAGGGATAATCGGGATATTGCACGAAACAAATCGCAGTTTGCAGCTCTGAATTACGGATTTAATCTTTCCGAAAAGCTGAATATTTCGGGATTTGGCTTGTTCTCGAAATTGTTTACCCAAAACATTTCCAAAACCGAAATCGAATATCTTACCAATCAAAACACCACTTTTGAAAATCGGGATTTAAACAATATCAATCGGGATTTACTGGGAATGTTCAACATCAAGCTCGATTATTCTAAAAGTAAAACCGAAAAATGGTATTATAATTTGCAGTTCGATTCGAGCAACAACGATGCTTTAAGTACGTTGCAATCGGTTACGAATCTGAATAATTCCACTTTTGAAACCCTCAACAAAGCGGATAATGTTTCGTTCAAGCAATACGTGGAATGGCACAAATCCTACAACCGAAAACATACCACAACTTTTGTTTTGAATCACATTTATCAGAATACAAAACCTGTAAACCAGTGGCTTACTGACCAGGAATTTCTGACTTCGTTTATTCCGATTGAGGAGGATGATTTTTATAACATTAGCCAACTGAAAAAGCAAAAGCACAACAGTATTGATGTTTTGTTCAAGCATTATTGGGTTTTGAATAATTTCAATCATCTTTATACGAATGTCGGGAATAATTTTTCCCAAACCGATTTAACGACTTCCGAAAAACAGCTGATGTCAGACGGTAGCATAAATGATTTTTCGGTTGCAGATTTCGGAAACGATTTGAATTACAGGCTTAATGATGCTTTTGCAGGATTGGAATACAAGTTTAAAATCAATAAAATAACGAGTAAAGCCTCAATGTATCTGCATTTTTATTTGATGAAAAGCAATCAGATTTCGGAGGATTATTCCTTCTCCAAAACACTTTTTGAACCTGCTTGGAACAGCGAATACGAGTTTAATAATTCCGAAAAACTGATATTTAATTACGCTTTTAAAAACGAATTTCCGAGAGCCGAACAGGTTGCAGAAAACTATACATTAAGTGGATATAACTCGGTTTTCAAGGGAAATGCACTTTTGAAAAACGAACAGTTTCATACATCGTCATTGCGGTACAGCAAAATGAATATGTATTTGGGACTGAATCTTTTTGCGAATCTTTCGTTCAACAAAAAGACAAAAACAATCCGAAATGAAGTTGTTTTTGAGGATATTAACCGATTTACAATGCCTATTTTGACGGATAATCCCGAAACAAATTGGAATTTTTTCGGGAATATTCAGAAGAAAATTTACCGTTTCCGCTTTGGCTTAAACACTCGTTTGAGTTGGTTTGATTACAGGCAAACGGTTAATATGGTTTTGTCGAATAATACGAGAACTTCGCAAAGTATCGGAGCAAACGTAAGGACAGCTTTTAAAAAATGGCCGTCTGTTTATTTCGGATATAATAAAGGATTCAATCAGTTCAAAGGGTTGAGTTCGACCAAGTTTGAAACCGATTCGTATGATACAAGCATTGATTACCGGTTTTTACCGTCCTGGACTGTCAAAGCGGATTATAATTATTTCCAAAACAACAACATTACTCTGAATCAAAAATTTGATTATCAGATTGCTAACTTTTCGTTAGACTACCAAAAAGAAAACAACCCCTGGGGATTCAACCTTGCAGTAAACAATATCCTTAACAACAAAACAAAAATCAACAATTCCATTTCTGACTTTTTGATTTCCGAACAAACAACCTATATACTGCCGAGAGTTTTTATGTTTTCAGTTAGGTATAAACTATAAGAGACACACGTGCTTTTAACAGCTAATTACAGGTTTTAAAGGAAAACAAAACAGGTTTTTGCTGTAAGAGATATGTACTTACAGCCCAATCAACGCACTGGGAAAATAATGAGGGTTTATAGATGTTTACATCTGAAATTGCACTAATTTTGTACGTTTATTATCTGTTTTCGCAGATTTTATTTGTGTAAATCTGTGTTTAAAATACAATATGAATAAAATATCCTCATTTTTCACCCTGTTTTTTGTAGCAATCTCGTTTGCTCAAACGGATTCGCTGGAGGTCGATTTTGTTGACTCGGTAATCACAGAAACAGATTTCGTTGCGAATGATAGTCTTGCTGAGAAGTCTTCAATCACTAAGATAGTCAATGCCGAAGTACTGACTAGTTTTATAGAAAAACTCTATAAGCTAGATACTCAAAATGACCGAAAAATAAATATTCTTCATATTGGTGATTCGCACATACAAGCTGATTTGATGACAGACAGACTGCGTCAGGAATTTCAATCGAGATTTGGCAACGCTGGTCTTGGCTTTGTTTTTCCGCATACTTTGGCTAAAACCAATGGCAGCTCTAACCTCAAGTTTTCTTCGAATATAAGTTGGAATAGCCTCAGAAATATTTATCCAGACGACGGAAGTCCTGTCGGTTTGAGCGGTATCGCACTTTTCACAGATAGAAATGACTTTGCGATTGAGCTCCAAGTCCGAAAGGCTGAGCATAAATTCAATCACCTGAAAATAATAACCCCAAACAACAAACTTTCGTTTAGCTTGGCTGAGGCAAAGAAGACCATTACTATGACTTCGAATACACCTAAAGTCATTAACCATAAAATAAAAAATGGCGAAACCCTTTCGGGAATTGCTTCTAGGTACAAAACAACAGTTGCAATAATAAAACAATCGAATAAACTCAAGAATAATAATATCAGAGCAGGAGCTACACTAATAATACCCACTGCTGAAATGCAAGCACAACAAATTGAGAAAACCGATTTTATCCCGTTAGAAGTCGAACCTGTTTTGTCAGATTATTATTATGAATATCAGAATTTAGATGCAACAGACAAAATTTATCTGATTCCGAATGCGGCTCAAGATAGCTTTGCTCTCAATGGATTGGTACTCGAAAACAACCAAAGCGGTGTGCTCTATCACAGCATCGGAGTCAACGGTGCAAAATATTCAGATTATAATAAATATCCACTTTTCTTTGAACAAATAAATGCCCTAAACCCAGATTTGATTATTATCTCTTTGGGCACAAATGAAGCTTTTGACAAACTTTGTGACCAATGTTTTTTTGATCAAATTCAGACGTTTCTAAGCCTGCTCAGAGAGAAAAATCCAGATACAACGGTTTTGCTTACTACGCCGCCGCCATCACTTTTTAAACGTAAACTGCCGAATGTCTTTTGTGATTTGTATGCCGATGTGATGCTTCGGAATGCTTCGGAATACAATTATGCTGTGTGGGATTTATATCATGCAGTCGGAGGTAATAAAGGTATGGATAACCTCATCAAAAACGGATTGATTGCCAAAGACAGAGTGCATTATTCATCTAGTGGTTATCAGCAACAAGGAGTTTTGCTTTTTGAAGCCTTGAAGGATATTTATAACGATTACTTGGTCCAAGCACCTGTTGTTACAGAAGACCTACGTCCAAAATAGATTTTTGCTTTCGGATAATAAAATAGTACTTTTGCAAGCAACAACTAACTATTAAAACACATATACCAAAGCAGCTGACATCTGCCAAAGTATGACTCACAACAACACAATGACTACTGATAACCGCTACAACCAAAGAGGTGTTTCTGCATCCAAAGAAGATGTGCACAATGCCATCAAAAACATTGATAAAGGGCTTTTCCCAAAAGCATTTTGTAAGATTATCCCAGATTACTTGACAGGCGATGAAGACTATTGCTTGATTATGCACGCTGATGGAGCGGGTACAAAATCGTCTTTGGCGTATACCTATTGGAAAGAAACAGGAGATTTATCAGTGTGGAAAGGCATCGCTCAAGATGCACTGATTATGAATATCGATGATTTGCTTTGCGTTGGCGCAGTCGATAATATCTTGCTTTCGTCAACTATAGGTAGAAATAAAAACCTGATTCCTGCGGAGGTGATTTCGGCTATTATCAACGGAACTGAAGAACTTATTGAAGAGCTAAAATCTTTTGGCGTGACCATCCATTCCACGGGTGGAGAAACGGCTGATGTAGGTGATTTGGTTAGAACAATCATCGTAGACTCCACTGTAACGGCCCGAATGAAACGCAAAGATGTGATTGACAATGCAAACATAAAAGCAGGTGATGTGATTGTTGGTTTAGCTTCTTTTGGCCAAGCTACTTATGAAAAAGAATACAACGGCGGAATGGGTAGCAACGGACTTACTTCAGCTAGACACGATGTGTTTAGCAAGTATTTAGCCGAGAAATATCCAGAGAGTTTTGACAGCAATGTTCCTGGAGATTTGGTGTATTCAGGTGACGTAAGACTTACCGATAAGGTTGATAATTCACCTATTGATGCTGGGAAATTGGTGTTGTCACCCACCAGAACTTATGCGCCGGTTATCAAACAAATTTTAGAGAAATTCTCTTCGGATAAAATCCACGGAATGGTACACTGTAGTGGAGGAGCACAGACTAAAATCCTTCATTTTATCGGAGATAACCTTCACGTGATAAAAGACAATCTCTTTGCCGTACCTCCTTTGTTTAAACTGATTCAAGAGCAATCAAAAACAGATTGGAGAGAAATGTATCAAGTCTTTAACTGCGGGCATCGCATGGAAATCTATACCGATAAAGCTACGGCTGATGAGATTATCAAAATCTCTAATTCATTCAATATAGACGCTCAGATTGTTGGGCGTGTAGAAGCAGCTGACACTAAAAAACTCACTATAAAAAGCGAATACGGAGTTTTTGAGTACTAAGAATCCGATTCATATATCTATTAAAAACAGGCTATCTCTCAAAAGATAGCCTGTTTGGTTTGCCTATATTTCCGTAGTCGTATAAAAGTATCTCAAATTTTTTTTGCGGTATTTTGTAACAAAGCTATTTTCAATACGTCTTATTAGGGTGTCAGAGAAAGTGAAATTAACATTCTTTTGACAGGGTTACACTTTGTAATCTTTTAATATTGTTAGAAAATAAAAAACTATGATAGAAATCAAAGACATCCATAAATCATATAAAATGGGGAAGAACTCACTTCATGTACTCAAGGGCATTAATTTTCATGTCAATGAGGGCGAGTTTATTTCTATTATGGGAAGTTCAGGTTCTGGAAAATCAACTCTTCTGAATATAATTGGGATTTTGGATGAAGCAGACACAGGCACATACACGCTTGATGGTCTTCCTATCAAAAACCTCAACGAAACACTTGCTTCACAGTACAGAAATAAATTTCTTGGTTTTGTGTTTCAGTCTTTTAACCTGATTAATTATAAATCAGCACTAGATAATGTTGCACTTCCGTTGTATTATCAAGGATTGCCACGCAAAGAACGCATGGAGCGCTCGATGCACTACTTAGAGAAAGTAGGTTTGGCAGATTGGGCAAAACACTTGCCAAGCGAGATGAGTGGAGGACAAAAACAGAGAGTAGCCATCGCTAGAGCATTGGCTTCAGACCCAAAAGTATTACTCGCCGATGAACCAACGGGAGCATTAGATACCAAAACATCTTATGGAGTGATGGATCTTATCCAACAGATTAATGACGAAGGAAAGACAGTACTTATCGTAACGCACGAACCAGATATCGCAAAAATGACTAAACGAATCGTGTATTTAAGAGACGGACAAATCACAGACGATTCACCTGTAGAACAAATAAGAGCCTCAGCTTATGTTTAATCTGGAGAGATGGCACGAGATTTTTGAAGGATTAGCCAAAAACAAACTGCGTACGTTTTTGACAGGAGTTTCTGTAGCTTCGGGTATCTTTATTTTAGTCGTGCTGCTGGGTGCTGGAAACGGAATCCAAAACGGAATCCAGAAGCAATTTGAACATGATGCTTCTAACCGAATTTCAGTTTGGCCAGGAATGACCCAAAAAGAACACAACGGACTCGGTGTTGGGCGATATATACAGCTTAGGAATAATGATTATGAATCACTTGCAAAACTTCTAGGAGATCAAATAGAGTATAAGTCAGCTATTTATTCGGTTTGGAGTGGTACCATCGTTTATAAAAAAGAAACCGGAAATTATAGAGTAGAAGGCGTTCATCCAGATTATCAGTTTATAGAAAATGCCTCTATCGTAAGGGGAAGATACATCAACCAATTAGATATTGAGCAATTTGAGAAGCATGTGGTCATCGGACAAAAAGTTGCCAATGATTTATTCAAAAACGCTGAAGAACCACTCGGAGAATACCTCAATATTTCTGGAGTAATTTATAAAGTAATCGGGGTATATACAGACCCAGGAGGAGAACGCGAAGAAAGTAGGGTTTTTATCCCTATCTCAACGGCTCAGAAAACATATAGTGCAGGCGATAAGATCAGAAGTATTTCTTATACACTCAAGAAAGGTGACAAATTTGACGATGCGGTAGAGCAATCTAAAGATTTTACACAGAAGCTAGAGATTTTTCTTAGAGCAAAACACAATATTGCTCCAGATGACGAAGGTGCTTTATATATAAATAACTCGCTTGAAGAGGCCAAAAAAATCTATGCCATCACAGGAGGTGTGCAAATGTTCTTTTGGTTTGTAGGTATCTGTACGATCATAGCTGGAGTTGTAGGAGTGAGTAATATTATGCTAATTATTGTCAAGGAAAGAACGATAGAAATAGGCATTAGAAAAGCCATTGGTGCCTCGCCCTTATCTATTATTGTGATGATCTTGCACGAAGCCATATTTATTACAGTAGTAGCCGGATTCGCAGGATTATTATTGGGCTTATTGCTTTGGGAAGTAGTAGGTCCGCTGATAGAAACAGATTTCTTTACGCATCCGGAGGTCGATTTTACGGTAGCCGTTTCGACCCTCGTTTTATTAGTCGTAGCAGGAGCATTTGCGGGATTTGTACCTGCATATAAAGCCGCCAGAATTAAACCAATTGAAGCACTTAGAGGAGACTAGTTATGTTTAACAAAGATAAATGGAATGAAATAATTGAAGCCTTATCTGCAAAACCGCTCAGAACACTGATTACGGCTTTTGGAGTATTTTGGGGAATATTCATCTTAGTATTATTGCTTTCCGCTAGTCAAGGATTGCAAAACGGCATCAAAAAGCAAATGGGTGGGCTTTCTACAAACACTATGTTTATGTGGACTATGCCTGCTTCAAAACCCTATAAAGGTTTGCCACAAGGAAGGCGATTTAATTATAAAAATGGCGATGTAGAGGCCATCAAAAAAAATGTTGGCGGGTTGTTATACGTATCACCACGAAACCAATTAGGCGGATTCAGAGGAAGTAACAACGTGATTAGGGGCACAAAAACAGGAGCTTATAACGTCTATGGTGATTATCCTGAATTCATCCAACAACAACCGATGGATATCCTTCAAGGACGCTTTATCAATTATGGAGATATCGATAACAAGCGTAAAATTGCTGTCATAGGCGAAGGCGTGATCAGAGAGATGTATTTGCCTGGAGAAGAAGTGCTGGGTTCTTATATAAAGATTCAAGGTGTAAACTTTATGGTGGTTGGTGTATATAAAAGCATTTCGAATATGGGCGGTGACGCAGAAGAAGGACAAAAACAAGTCTTTATTCCGTTTACTACTTTTCAGCAAGCCTTTAATTATGGCGATGTGGTGGGTTGGATGGCAATTACAGCCGAAGATGACAAGCCTATTACAGAACTAAAAACACAGGTTTTTGATTTGTTGAAACAACGCCATAGCATTCATCCAGAAGATGAAAGAGCTATCGGTCACTTCGATTTATACCAAGAGTTCAAAAAAATCAACGGACTTTTTGCGATCCTTAAAGCAGTATCCTATGTAGTTGGAATATTTATTCTAGGCTCGGGTATAATCGGGATTATCAATATAATGTTGATTGTGGTGAAAGAACGTACCCAAGAAATCGGAATCAGAAGAGCTCTTGGAGCTACGCCTTGGAATATTAAATCTCAAATACTAACGGAATCAGTAGTGCTTTCGCTGATTGCGGGAATGGCAGGAATTATTTTTGCAGGATTTATATTGGGGATTGTCAATATGGCAATCGATAGTTCACCCAACCCGAGCGATATATTAATTGTTAACCCGAGTGTAAGTTTAGGAGTAGTACTCATCGCTTTGTTGATACTCGTGTTTGCAGGGCTTATAGCAGGGTTTATACCGGCTCAAACAGCCATAAAAGTAAAACCGATAGAAGCACTTAGAGCAGAATAAATAATAATAAAATAGAGACAAGAACTTTCAAATAACAGAAATATATGAAAAAAGGATGTACAATTTCAGTGTTGGTTTTTTTAGCTTTGGCTTTTGTGGGCGTGCTGTTTTGGTTTTATCAGAAGAATAATCAACCCCCAGTAAAATACGAAACCGAACAAGCAGAAACGCGAACAATTATCAAAAATACTGTTGCAACTGGTAACATTAATCCGAAAGAAGAAGTGCTTATCAAACCGAATATTTCGGGAATTATTGATGAGGTTTACGTAGAAGCAGGTGATTATATCAAATCTGGAGACTTGATTGCTAAGATTAAAGTCGTGCCTAACGTATCGAGCCTAAACTCGGCTAATAACCAAATCCAGTCGGCTAAAATTGAATTAGAAAATCAGAAAAAAGTATTTGATAGACAAAAAGCACTGTTTGATAAAGGCGTTATTTCCGCCAATGATTTTGACGGAGCGCAAACTGCTTATAAACAAGCTCAACAAACCTATAATTCTACGGTTCAGAATGCTGAAATCATCAGGACAGGAACCACTAGCGGTATGTCTAATATCGCACAGACGCTTATTCGTTCTACTGTTTCTGGGATGTTGCTTGACGTACCTGTGAAAAAAGGAAACCAAGTAATTGAATCAAATAACTTCAACGAAGGGACTACCATCGCCAGCCTTGCCGATGTGAGCAATATGATTTTCGAAGGAAAGCTAGACGAATCAGAAGTGGGTAAAATCAAACTAAATCTGCCGTTAGAAATTACGGTAGGTGCCATCGAAAACAAAAAATTTGAAGCAGTATTAGATTATATTGCTCCAAAAGGAGTCAACGAGAACGGTGCGATGCAGTTTCCTATTAAAGGAACACTGATCAATAGAGACTCAACATTTATCCGCGCTGGATTGAGTGCCAATGCCTCGATTATCTTAGCTAAAGCTGAAGATGTATTAGCCCTAAAAGAAGGACTTATTCAATATGATGAGACGACCAAAAAGTCATTTGTTGAGGTAGAAGTAGGTGAGCAAAAATTCGAACGCAGAGACGTAGAATTAGGCGTGAGTGACGGAATTTATGTAGAAATCAAAAGTGGGATTACCAAAGATGATAAAATCAAGGTTTGGAATCAAGTAAAAAAATAATTTTTAGATGAAAAACATAACAATAACAGCAATAGCATGCCTGTTTTCTGGGGCTAGCCTTTTTGCTCAAAAAAAATGGACGCTCAACGAGTGTGTAAATCACGCCATCGAGAATAATGTATCGATTAAGCAGATTGAGCTGGATAATAAGCTAAGCGAGCTGGACAAAAAAGATGCTTTTGGTAGTTTCTTGCCCAACGTAAACGCGAGTGCTTCACACTCCTGGAACGTCGGTCTGAACACCAATATCACCACAGGAATCTTGGAGAATCAGACTACACAGTTTACCTCTATGGGTATTTCGGCGGGTGTGGATATCTTCAAAGGCCTACAGCACCAAAACAGATACAGAAGAGCTAAGTTAGCTATCATTTCAACTCAGTATCAGCAGTTGAAAATGGAAGAAGATGTGGCGCTAAATGTAGTGAATGCCTACCTGCAAGTGCTGTTCAACAAAGAAGACATCAAAGTCTTGAAACAACAAATGCACATCGACAGCCTTCAGTTTAAACGCTCTCAAGAATTGGTCGATGCTGGTATGGTGCCGAGTGGCGATTTATTTGAAATCAAAGCAACGCTAGCTACAGATAAACAACGAATCATCCAAAGTGAATACGCCTTACTTGTGTCAAAAATGAGTTTGGCACAACTCTTACAATTAGAGGATTTCAAAGATTTTGACATCGTTGAGACAGACTATGATTTTGAGGTAAAAGAAATTTTCTTTCAATCTCCTGAATCTATTTTCAACAAGGCAAAGCAGGAGAGGACAGAGCTTAAAATTGCAGAAAATGATGTGAAGATAGCAGAGAAAGATATTGACATCTCTAAGGGTGCTTATATGCCTACGCTAACCGGGTTTTATAGTCTAAGTTCCCGCGTGTCGTATGCCAAAATTCCCGATGGGATGGGAGGCGAACGCAATCCGCTTCCGTTCTGGGATCAACTTGATCTATACAAAGGACACAACCTTGGTTTGCAACTCAATATTCCAATTTTCAACGGATTCTCAGCTCGCAATAATGTAACTCGAAGTAAAATCAGACTTGATAAAACTAAATTGAATTTGGAACAAGCAGCACTAGACCTAGAGCGAAACATCTATACTGCTTTTGCCGATGCTAATGGGGCAATGGAAACCTATTTGGCAAACCTAGAACTCTTAAAAGCTAGAGAAGAAGCCTACAGGTACATACAAGAAAGATACGAAAACGGAATGGCTACTTCATTTGACCTTAATCAGTCACAAACGCTTTTAGTGAATACTAAATCAGATGTGTTGCGCACCAAATACGATTATCTTTTTAGAACAAAAATCCTTGAATTCTATTTCGGAATTCCGATTATAGGTAGAAACTAACTAACAGAAATATACAATTGCTATCACCAATAAGTTTAACTTAACTTGCTGGTGATAGTTTGTTTATAGGCACTATGGTGATATATTTAGAAAAGTGTTTGTAGTATTGGCTCAGGTTGTAAATAAATTGTTACTTTGTGAGATAAAATTTTGTGATTTATGAAAAAATATGCTTTGCCAAAGCCTATTCTCTATGTACTTGTTTCATATCTAGTCGTTATATGTTTTTTCTTTCTGTTTAGGTTGGTGATAGTGCCTTTGAATATGGAGGTTTTTAGAGCTATCTTAGAAGAAGAATCTCAAGGTTTTTGGTTGATCTTCAAAGCATTTGTGATGGGTTTCAGATTTGATACAGTCATTGCTTGTTATGTTTTGGCACCCGTTTTTCTGTCACTTTTGATAGGTTATCTATTCAATATCAAGAACAAACTTTATTATAGAATCGTCCATTATTTTAGCGTTACGATTTTCTCTATTTGTTTTATAATTTCGCTGATTGATATTCAGTATTTCAAATTCTTTTTCAATCGATTTACGGTACAAGGTCTCGCCTGGATGGATAGTCCGAGCTTTGTATTTAAGATGATTCTTCAAGACCCTATTTACTTAATGTCATTGGTTAGGTTAATTTTAATTATTATTATTTATTCTTTTGTAATGCGAAAGGTGTTTAGAGGTTACCTAGAACCACAGACCCAAAAAACACCTGTACAACCCGCTTCAAACATTAAAATAGTTACTGGTTTTGTATCGGTACTTTTACTTGGGTTTTTATTCTTAGGTATTCGTGGGCGCTTAGAACAAAAATCGCCTATTCGTGTGGGTACAGCTTATTTTTCAAATAACCCAATGATTAATCAAATGGGTCTAAACCCGGTTTTTACTTTTATCAAAAGTATAGAAGAAAAAGCAAAACTTGCTAAAAGCGAACTGCATCTGATGGATAAATCAGAAACTCAGGTATTCGTAAAAGCTGAGTTTGAGCGGATGAGAGCTACAGCTATTGGCAAAAGAGAATTAGTGTTTGACGAAAACACCAATGTGGTTTTAGTGATGATGGAGTCTTTCGGAACTTGCTTTATCAGAGACTTTGGGGCTGAAAAACTCACACCTAATTTTGACCGACTCATTCACGAGTCCGTTTCGTATGACCAAGTTTATACCGCAGGTATTCACACTTATAACGGTGTATATTCTTCGCTTTTTGGCCAACCTGCGCTGATGGATAAACATACGATGCACTATACTGTTATTCCAGAGGTTAAAGGAGGATTACATTCAGTGCTAAAAGAAAGAGGCTATAACACGTATTATTTCACCACTCACGATGACCAGTTTGATAATATCGGCGGGTTCTTATCGGCTAACGGAGCTGAGAAAATTGTTTCGGTGCAAGATTATGACAGTGCAGAAGTAAAGAGCACTATGGGCGTGCCTGACCACGTGATGTTTGACAGAATTATCGATGAACTCAATACCAAAAAGAGCGAAAAACCATTTTTTGTTTCTGTACTAACGGGTAGTTTTCACACACCTTTCGTACTGCCAACGGATATTCCTCTAAAGACAAAATCTAAAGAGATGAAAGATAAAATGGTAGAATATTCAGATTGGGCTATTGGCAAGTTTATCCATGACGCCAAGAAGTCGGATTGGTTTGACAATACCCTTTTTGTTTTCGTAGCTGATCACGGCGCCTATAAAGGCGTCAGTCCTTATGAAATTGCGCTGAGTTATCACCATACACCTTATCTGTTTTATGCGCCAGGAAAACTCACACCAAAAAGAGTCGACAACATCGGACTTCAAATCGATACACCAGCGATGATTTATTCGTATTTAGGTATAGATAACAAACAGACTTTGGGGATAGATTTTGATATTCACCCCAGAAAATACGCCTATTTCTCTGCTGATGACAAGTTGGGCGTACTCGATGAAGAATATTTTTATATCTGGAACAGAAATGGGCAAGAATACCTCTATAAGTATAAGTCAAATGACAAAACTAACTATATCAAATCCATGCCTGAAAAAGCGAACGAAATGAAACGCTACGGATTTGCGATGTTAATGAATTAAATGCTTTAGTCGAGTGGTCTGAGATTCAGTTTCTCTGCTTTTTTGATCACAAAGTCATAGGCTTCTTGATATTCATTCGAGATTTCACCCTCGAGTATAGCTTCTTTGACAGCTTCTTTGAGAATGCCAATTTCTTTAGAAGGACTTAGCCCAAAAATCTTCATAATTTCTTCGCCTGAGATCGGAGGTTGGAAGTTCCTTACTCTGTCTTTTTCTTCTACTTCAATAATTTTCTTGCGAACTATTTTGAAGTTGTTGTGGTATTTGTCGAACTTCTTTTTGTTTTTAGTAGTGATATCAGCTTCACATAAAACCATCAAATCCTCGATGTCTTGTCCGGCATCAAATACCAATCTCCTCACAGCCGAATCTGTAATTTCTTCCTGAGCGATGACTATAGGTCTTGAACTCATCATTACCATTTTGGCTACATATTTCATTTTTTGGTTGAGTGGCATATGAAGTCTGGTAAATATTGTTCTGACCATTTTGCTCCCTAAAAACTCATGACCATGGAAGGTCCATCCTTGTTTTTTGCTGTATCTTCTGGTAGGTGCTTTACCAATATCGTGCAAAAGTGCTGCCCATCTCAGCCATAAGTTGTCTGTATTCGGAGCGATGTTATCTAGTACTTCTAAGCTGTGATAAAAGTTGTTTTTGTGTGTATGCCCATCAATTTCCTCAACGCTATTCAGCGCTGTTAATTCAGGTAGAATAATATCTAACAAGCCTGTTTTATACAACAATAGAAATCCGATAGAAGGTTTTTCTGAAAGTAATATTTTGTTGAGTTCTTCAACAATGCGCTCACCAGAAACGATACTGATGCGCTCTTTGTTTTCTGAAATCGAAACCAATGATTTATCATCAATCTCAAAGTGTAGCTGTGATGCAAATCTGATGGCTCGCATCATTCGAAGCGGATCATCAGAATAGGTTATGTTTGGATCTAATGGTGTTCTAATACATTTATTAGCCAAATCGGTCAGGCCATCAAAAGGATCGAGTAGTGCGCCAAAATTATTTTTATTCAACGATAATGCCAAGGCGTTTATAGTGAAATCCCTACGGTTTTGGTCGTCTTGCAGCGTTCCGTTCTCCACGATTGGATTTCGACTATCAGTGCTATATGATTCTCTACGCGCACCCACAAACTCGATATCGATGTCTTTGTATCTTAGCATTGCTGTGCCGTAGTTGCTAAAAACCTGTACTTTTGGTTGATTGGGCAATCGCTCAGAAACTTTCTTGGCGAGCGCTATTCCGCTGCCAATAGCCACGATGTCAATATCTTTTTTATGTCCTCTATCCAGGAAAAAATCCCTAACAAAGCCACCAATAACATAGGTCTCTAAATCGAGTTCTTGGGCAGCGTCAGCAATAATTTGAAAGATGGGATTTGAAAGGGCTTGTATGTAGTTTGGTTCCAAGGAATAAATTAGTTTTGTTCGCGTTTTGTTTTAAAACCACCTTTTGTAACGGGTTTTATTTTCTGATAATAGCCACTCTTTGATCTAAGGTAAGTTTTATGATCGTTGAGGGTTTAGCCATTTTTATATTTTGATGCAAATTTACTACATAATCCACACCTTTTATAATTTCAGGGTCAATTTCAGAAAACGAACTCGGTGTTGCGGCTCCGCTAATGTTTGCAGAAGTAGAAACCAGTGGTTTTTTCATGCGTTCCATCAGGTTAAAGCAAAAGGGTTCTTTGACAATTCTAACCCCAACAGAATCGTCATTGGCGATGAGTTCCTTGGCTATGTTTCGAGGTTTATCTAGGATTAGCGTAGTGGGTTTGTCTGATAGCTCCCAAATCTGAAAAGCCGTCTCAGGAATTTCGTTGAACACCTGATAAAGCATTCTATCACCGCTGATTAAGATAATCATACTCTTTGATTCAGCTCTTTTTTTGAGGGAGTATATTTTTTTTATGGCTTCGGGATTAGTCGCATCACAGCCAATTCCCCACACTGTATCTGTAGGATAAAGTATGATTCCACCGTTTTGGATGACTTCGTAGGCGTTTTTTACTTCGGTATTGATATTGGTCATAGCTTCTGATTATTCTTGAGTAGTATCGGTTTCTTTTTCGATGTGTTTCTGTAACTTTTCTTTTTTTATCTCTAGATTGATTTTTTCTTGTCTTTGCTCGATGGCTTGTTTTAGCTCATCCCTAACGGATTTATCCCAGAGTTTGATGCCGCTTACATAAGCGCTTCTAGCGATTAGGAAGGCCGCTACAGGAGAGGTGATAAACAAAAAGAAAATTACTGCCAATACTTTAGTGGTTATTGAGAACTCCGAAAAGTGAATAGCTACAGCAGTCAAAATACAGCCTACGCCAAGCGTAGAAGCCTTTACGGTTACAGATAGTCTAGTATAAAAATCAGGCATTCTATAAATACCTAAAGCCGCAATAAGTATAAAAATTGCGCCTAATGTGGTGAAAAGCATTATCAAAAAATCATTCATCTTTATCTCTTTTATCTAAATAATATGCAAAAGCAATCGTACTCAAGAAGGCGATGAGTGCCAAAATCATAGCTGTGTCTAGAAATGTTGGGTCATTAGAAATAAGGCTAAACACGCCAATAAGACCTACACCAGAAGAGATGATTAAGTCTAAAGCAATTACGCGATCGGCTACGTTTGGGCCTTTCAAAAACCGAATCACTATTATAAGTAACGAAAGACATATAATAGGAATTACGACCCACATCAAATATTTTTCTACGGTCATTAGCGTACAATTTCTATTAGTTTTTTCTCTAAGTCGTTTTTTATTTTGAGTACAAACTTTTCTCTGTCTTTCAAGTAAAGTCCGTGTATATATAAGATTTTCTTGTCTTCACTGATTTTCAAAACCATCGTTCCAGGCGTCAGTGCGATTAGGTTAGTAAGCATAGTTATTTCGAAGTCTGTCCTCAGGCTGTGCTCATAGGCGATTACCCCTGGAGTCATATTTAGCTCTGGGGTGATGATTTCTTTAGCTACTTCTATATTCGCCCTAATCATATCTACAAAGAAGTGTAAGAAGAAAAATATAATTTTAGGCACTCTATAAAAATAATCTTTTTCCTTTTCCCCCGAAGCTCTCGTAAGCATCCAAAGAATGAAGAATCCCATTACAAAACCAAAAAGAAAATTGGAGTAATTCAGATGTCCGGTTAGGGCTACCCAAACCAATGACAACAAGAGGTTAAGTAAGAAGTTTTTAATCATCGTTTGAAGTTGTTTTGTAAGACAGCATCGATATAATATGACGGATTCATTAGCTCGTGAGCCGTCTTTTGTGCAATTATATAAACACTCTCAGCATTTAAACCAATGTATAAAGATACCAAAGATAAAAAGGTAATAGGCGCAATTAGCGCAAATTTATTCATAAAACTAAGGTGTGCAAAGTGGTCAATCTTATCGGTTAAAGGCTTCGGAGATTCTTTCCAGAACACCTCAGACCAAAACCTAGCCATTACATAAAGAGTGACAAAACTAGCGATGATATAGCCACCTAACAAAAACCACTGCGCTGCTTTTATGGATTCCCCAAAGAATTGAATCTTCGGCCAAAATCCTGAGAGTGGCGGAATTCCGATAAGCGAGAAGATAGCAATTGCCATCACTAATGATAGTTTTGGATAATCTTTATATAATCCGCCAAGGCGACTCATCACAAGGCTTTCTCTGATTTTTTGGATTATCCCAGCAATCATAAATAAGTTGCTCTTTACGATCACATCGTGCATCAGATAAAAGATAACCCCAACCATTGCAATTTCAGTATAAAGCCCTAATCCACCCACTAAATATCCGATATGACATACAATCAGAAAAGACAAAATTCTTTTGATGTTTTGTTTGTTGATGGTTCCTAAAGCTCCGGTTATCATGGTCAGAACCGCTACGGCTATAAATACCTTTTTGATAAAATCATCGGGTTGGAATACGAGCGTGAACACACGTATCATGGCATAAATCCCCATTTTAGTCAATAGACCTCCAAATATCGCTCCGATGGCAGATGGCGGCGTGTGATAAGATGAGGGCAACCAGAAATACAGCGGAAATACAGCTGATTTAATTCCGAAACCGATAAAGAAAAGTAGTGCAGTTACCGAGACCAATCCTTTGTTTTCGATGGCGGCAACTTTCAATGATAAATCAGCCATATTCAGCGTACCAGTAATGCCATAAAGTATTCCGATGGCAGTTAAGAAAATCACAGACGCAAACATATTCATGGTTACGTATTTTATAGCGCCTTCCATTTGCATTTTTTTTCCCCCAAGAGTCAATAATACAAATGACGAGATAATAACCACCTCAAACCATACATATAAATTGAAAATATCTCCTGTCAAGAAAGAGCCTAAAAGCCCCATCATCAAGAAGTGGAAAATAAAGAAATAACCATATTTTATTCGGCTGATACTCAGAGCTGCAGTAGAGTAGATACCCACGCTCAGACTGATGATTGCAGTAAGCAAAACCATAATTGAGCTAAAGGTGTCAGATACAAATGTAATCCCGAAAGGCGCTTGCCAACCTCCCGACTGAAGGGTCAAGATGCCGTGTTCTTGTGTAGCGAGAAACAATCGAACACAAAATAGAAAAGCGATACTGTTGCCAATGATACTAATGAATTTTTGTGCTTGTGTTCGTTGCCAAAACAACAACAACAACACAGCAGTAATCATATGCGAGAGAATTGGAGCAAGTATAAAATTGGTAATCATATATCTAAATCCTGAATGTTTAATGAATCCAAATCATCTGAACCCGTTGTGGAATATACTTTTTTGAGCAATATAATAGCAAAAGCACTCAGCCCAAAGCTTATTACAATTGCAGTCAATATCAAGGCTTGAGGCACAGGGTCTGCATAAATATCAGTTAGGTGCGTTTGGTCAGATGCAATAATCGGAGGTTTCCCTTTGGTAAGCTCACCCATCAAAAATATGAGAATATTTGCTCCGTTACCAATCAGGACTAATCCTAAAAGCAATTTCACCATACTACGTCTGAGCATCATAAAAACACCAGCTGAGTAAAGAATTCCGACAAGTAATACTAACAAAAGTTCCATAATAGCTTATACGTTTTCTTTAATTGTGAATAAAATAGTCAACACCACACCAATAACCACCAGATAAACCCCAATATCAAAAAAGAGTGCTGTGCCTACAGAGCCGATGACCGTTATAGAGTCATCTAGCCAAAGCCCAGTCATAAAGGCTTTCCCAAAAAACACAGGTAATAATCCGCTGATGATAGATATAGACAATCCGATGGGGATAAGTGTCTTTGGGCTGAATTTAAAAAGCTTGAGTGTTTGTTTTGTGGTATGTGCAAACGAGTGTAATACGAATGCAATTGAAGCGATAAGTCCGCCTACAAAGCCTCCACCCGAGAGATAATGCCCTCTGAGGAGTACGAAAACAGAGAACAACAATAACAGTGGAATCAGGTAGTTAGTAGCTGTCTTTAAGATTACTTTATCTGATTTCGGATAGTATTTATTGGCTTTTGTCTGCTTCTTCATTTTTCGAACTGTATTTTAATAAACTATAAACCCCCAAAGCAGCTATGGCGAGCACTAATGACTCAATCATCGTATCGATTCCTCTGAAATCCACTAAGATGACATTGACTATATTCTTTCCTTTGGCTAAGGTATAAGCGTTCTCCGCAAAAAACCTGCTAGTTTCTTTTGTAGCTGGTGATACTAAAGCTTGTAGGGTAATAATAGTAATCAACATCCCAAAAGTAGCCGAGACGACAATATCTCTGATGACGATGGTTTTGCTTTTATAACTCAAGAAAGGTGGCAATTTAAAGAGCACTAACACAAACAAAACTACCGTAAGTGTGTCAATCGTAAATTGGGTCATTGCCAAATCCGGTGCGCCGTAAAATACAAAAATCAAGCTGATACAATAACCGACAATGCCAAGACTAGCGATGGCAGTAAGTCGTGACTTGGTCTGTATAGTAAAGAAAATAGCTACTACGGTCATAATAAAAATAGTCAGCTCATAAACCCTGAAATCTGACAAGTCACTGGTATTTATCTCAAGCGGAACAACTGTAAATAGTCTGTAACCAACCAATACGATTATAAACAGGACAATCGTGAGTAGGTAGTTTCTTAGATAGCCATTCTGGAAAAAATACGTATAATAGAAAGCAAATTTTCTTATTTTCTCAACTGAGATTTCAGAAATTGCTTCAGGTGAAATTCTTGAGAAAGTATTTTTGATGAAGTTGTGTCTAGGTTTTCTGGTTTTAATAAGAAACAACACTATCCCGATAACAATAGTACTTCCGCTCAGTAATAATACTAGTCCGAAACCATGCCACAATTTTAGGTAAAGGTTTGTTGGATGATTGTTAACCGCTTCAAAAGCATACTTCAGAAGTACTTTGTCTATTAAAAAAGGAGCCAGCCCAAAGAGGAGCGTGAGCAAACTCAAGAGCAACACAGGGACCCATAAAAAAGGACTCGGTCTTTTGATTTCAAGAAAGCCTGAAGGTAATTTCCCTATAAATGGCTTGATACCCGCCATAAATCCGGAGGTAGCTAGAAAAATATTAGTCAAAATAGCAATAGCAGTAATCCAAATCGCCCAGCGCGGCATAGCCAGCGTAGATTCATAAATCAAATCTTTACTGACAAACCCGAAAGTAAGCGGAATTCCCGCACTTGACAAAGCTGCAATAACAGAGGCTACAAAAACCAAGGGCATTACTTTTCTGAGTCCTGAAAGTTGATAAATATCTCGGCTATGTGTGGCGTGGTCTACAATTCCAGTGACTAAAAAAAGTGTTGCTTTATACAACGCATGAACCGCTATAAAAGTCATTGCAGCATAGATTGCCAACTCAGAGCCTATACCTAAGAGGAACACGATAATTCCCAATGCAGAAATGGTAGAATAGGCTAAAATAGCCTTCATATCTGACCTGATTATACTGTGAAATGCACCGTAAAACATAGTGATTCCACCTACGATCATCAGCGTATTATGCCACAGAAAACCGTCGTTTAATAGAGGTGAAAACCGCGCTAAGATATAGATACCAGCCTTTACCATCGTGGCAGAGTGCAAATAAGCCGATACGGGTGTTGGTGCAGCCATTGCCTTTGGCAACCAGAAATGAAACGGGAACTGAGCCGATTTTGTAAAAGCTCCACCAAAAATCAAGAATAATAAAACGGGAAATAACCCACTATCTCTGATGATTTTTGAGGAAGTAAGCATTTCGTTGATAGAATAAGTCTCCGACACGCTATGCAATACTATAAAACCTGCAAGGAGTAAGAAGCCACCGAGTCCGGTTATGCCTAAAGCAGTAAGCGCACTTTTCTGAGAGACTTCATCTTCGTTATTAAATCCGATAAGGAAAAATGAACTGATACTGGTGAGTTCCCAGAAAATAAAAAGGCTAATCAGGTTGTCAGAAAGTACCAACCCCAACATAGACCCCATAAAAACTGTCAGATAACAATAAAACCTATTGATGTATGGGTGATGCTTGAGATATTCAGCAGCATAGAAATAAACCAGCGTTCCAATTCCGGTGATGAGTAGCGAGAACAACAAAGACAACCCATCAAGCTTAAAATCCAAATTGATACCTAAAGAAGGAATCCAAGGATGTTCGAAGAGTAACTGTTGCTCCTGATGTATATGAAATGCTTGAACTACAAAATAAGCGAAAAGTGAAAACGGAATTAGTCCTAAAAATTTGTAGTGTTTAGACTGAGTATAATTGCCAAAAAAAAGTAGTGAAAAAGCTATTAAAAAGATTAAGATAAGGATGGTTAGCATAAGCTTTTCGTTTCTAGTGAGCGTAAAGGTACAAAAAATCAACAAAAATCAATAGTCCCGCACCTACGAAATACTGAAATGCAACTTCCAAGAAGACAAAAACTTTATCTAGAAGGCAATTCCTCCAAGAAAACATACTTCTGATTTTCAAAATCCATAATGCAGTAATAATGATTGATGCCGTTAGTAACCATCAAGTACTCTGCCTTTAACGCCAAATTATATCGAGCAATCTGATCAAAAGTTTCTTGGGTGATTTTGACGTGTGGCGCTTTGCATTCTACCAATAAGAAAATACTTCCATCAGAATTATAAACTACTATATCATAGCGTTTAATAAGGTCATTTATTTTGATTGTCTTCTCGACATTGGTCAGTGATACCGGATAGTTTTTTTCTTCTAACAGATACCTAACCACATGTTGCCTGACCCATTCTTCTGGAGTGAGGATGATAAATTTTTTACGAATGGCATCAAAAATAGCCGACTTATTTTCACTATTTTTGAGGCGAAACGAATATTTCGGAAAATTTAATTCTTGCATAGGGCAAAAATAACCTAAAATTCAGAATGAAGGAAGCAGAACAAATGATTAGTGCCATACAAAACAGAAAATTCAAGCCCGTTTATATGCTAATGGGCGAGGAACCCTATTATATTGATAAGATAGCTGATTGTATCGAGAAAAATGTGCTGACTGAAGACGAAAAAGGTTTTAATCAAACTGTTCTGTACGGAAGAGATACTACAATTGAAGAAATTGTCTCAAACGCCAAGCGCTACCCAATGATGGCGGAATATCAGGTAGTAATTGTCAAAGAGGCACAAGACCTCGCTAGAACTCTTGATCAATTAGAAAGTTATGTGGCTAACCCGCAACCCACAACCATCTTGGTGTTGTGTTACAAATACAAATCACTCGACAAGAGAAAAAAAATCACCAAGCTCTTTGCTGAAAAAGGAGAACTCCTAGAAAGTAAAAAACTCTACGACAACCAAATTGCCCCTTGGATCAACCAAAGCTTGAGCGGTTCGGGATATAAAATCGAACCCAAAGCAGCGGCGATGTTGGCAGAATTCTTAGGCACTAACTTAAGTAAAGTAAGCAACGAACTCGACAAGTTAAAAATAATCTTGCCCAAAGGAACCACAATCAACCCTGCTCATATCGAGAGAAATATTGGAATAAGTAAAGATTATAACGTATTTGAATTCAGAAATGCTCTGGGCGAAAAAAATATACTTAAAGCTAATCAGATTGCACGTTACTTTGCACAAAACCCAAAAGAAAACCCTATTACATTGATTACTAGTCAGGTTTTTGCTTTCTATTCACAACTCCTACAATACCACGGTCTCGCAGATAAAAATCCGAGAAACGTAGCCAGTTTGCTCAAGATAAACCCCTACTTTGTCAAAGATTATGAAGTAGCAGCAAGAAATTACCCTATGCGAAAAGTCAGCAGTATTGTGGCTTCGTTACGCGAGATTGATATGAAAAGTAAAGGTGTCGGAGGTACATTCCCAACAGAAGAGCTGCTCAAAGATATGCTGATTGCCATACTGTAAGGCAACTAAAGCTTGTGTAACACAAGTGACTGAAGCAGTCTAGATTTCACACTATCTTTGCAACACAAATGGATATTATAGGATACATAACGATTTTTCTGGCAGGTATAAGCATCGGACTTATTGGAGCAGGTGGTAGTATTTTGTCTGTGCCAATTTTAGTCTATTTGTTTCTAATAGAACCGATAAAGGCGATGGGATACTCACTTTTTATTGTAGGAACCACTAGTCTCATAGGTGTTTATCCAAAATACCAGAGTAAAGAAGTTTCGCTGAAAATGGCGGCATTCTTCGGAATACCTTCAATGATTTCTGTGTTTTTGAGCCGGAAATACCTGCTGCCAGCATTACCTGAGACCATGATTGCATTGCCACAGGTTTCGGTTTCAAAAGAGCGTTTCTTGATGTTGTTTTTTGCTGTATTGATGCTGTTTGCCGCACGTTCAGTAATCAAAAAATCAAAGGTTGACATTGCCTCAGATAAAAGCCCTTCAACAATAAAACCAATTTTTGTATCTTTACTGGGTTTAATAGAAGGAACCCTAACAGGCATGGTAGGTGCTGGCGGAGGCTTTATAATCATTCCGATTTTAGTGCTCTACGCAAAGTTGCCTATCAAAAAAGCAATCGGAACCTCCTTGTTGATCATCGGTGTGAAATCATTGATTGGTTTCTTAGGAGATATCTCTTCTGTAGATATACACATCGACTGGAACTTCTTGTTTTTTGTGACCCTACTATCCATTAGCGGTATGTTTGTTGGGAATATCATCTCCAAGAAAGTGGATGGTAGCAAACTCAAACGAGGTTTCGGGGTATTTATTCTGGTTATGGGAGTATATATCTTGGTCAAGGAACTTTTTTTCTAGCATAGAATTAGAATATAAAAATAGATTACACAAAACAGTAAAACTTTAAGACATGATTATCGATCAAATTTACACAGGTTGTTTGGCTCAAGGAGCCTATTATATTGAGAGTGACGGTGAGGCAGTTGTGATTGACCCTCTTCGTGAGGTACAACCATATCTAGACAAAGCCCAGAAAAATGGAGCGAAGATCAAATATGTATTCGAAACCCATTTTCACGCTGATTTTGTAAGTGGACACCTTGATTTATCCAAAAAAACAGGAGCGCCTATCGTCTATGGACCAACTGCAAAACCAGGCTTTGACGCGCATATTGCCAAAGACAATGAAGTGTTTAAAGTAGGGAAAATCACCATCACAGCTTTACATACCCCAGGGCATACCATGGAAAGCACCTGTTATTTGTTGAAAGACGAAAACGGAAATAACAAAGCAATCTTTACTGGTGACACGCTTTTTATCGGCGATGTAGGTCGTCCTGACTTGGCACAAAAAGTAAGTGCAGACCTCACGCAAGAAATATTAGCCGCTCATTTATACACTTCGCTTAGAGAAAAGATAATGCCTTTAGAGGATGATATCATCGTATATCCAGCACACGGTGCAGGTTCAGCTTGCGGAAAAAACATGAGTAAAGAGACTTTTGATACGCTTGGCAATCAGAAAAAAACCAACTATGCACTTCAGGAAATGACCCAAGAAGCATTTATAAAAGAAGTTACGGACGGCTTATTACCACCACCGAGTTACTTCCCAGAAAATGTAATGATGAATATAAAAGGCTACGAGAGCTTTGACGTAGTAATGGACCGAGGGCTCCAAGCCCTTACGCCTGAGGCTTTTGAAGAAGTAGCCAATGCTACCGGAGCCCTGTTACTCGATACCAGAAACGCCAGAGATTTTGCAGCAGGCTTTGTGCCGAATTCCATAAATATAGGTATTGACGGCGGTTTTGCCCCTTGGGTAGGCAGTCTAATACTCGACATCAAACAACCAATTTTGCTAATTGCTGACAAGGGTAGAGAACAAGAAGTCATCACTAGACTCTCAAGAGTGGGATATGACAATGTAGTGGGCTATCTAGACGGAGGTTTTGCTGCTTGGGAGAATTCAGGCAAAGAAATTGACAACGTAAATTGTATCTCTGCCAAAGAGTTTGAAGAACTAAACAAAGATGGTAGCTGCAAGGTTATCGACCTCAGAAAAGAAGGTGAATTCTCAGCTGAGCACTTAGAAAACGCACAGAGTTTGCCTTTGGCTTATATAAACGAATGGATGGATAGCATTGACGATACTGAGCATTTTTATATCCACTGTGCAGGAGGTTACAGGAGTATGATTGCTGCAAGTATCCTAAATTCAAGAGGTATCAGAGGCTTTACCGAAATTGGTGACGGTTATAGCGGGATTGCAAATACCTGCTTGCCAAAAACCGCTTTTGTTTGTCCGAGCACGTTGAAATAATATATTATATAACCTAAAAACACGCTAAGTACGGTTGTTAAAACGGTATTTAGCGTGTTTTTGCTTTTTAAATCAGGTGTTTTTATTATTTTGTATCTTTGTAATATTCAAATACTACAACAAAATGCCTACTCCAATCACAAACCTAGACGATATAAAATTACTTGTAAACACTTTCTACGCAAAAGTTCAGAAAGATGATTTGATAGGCCCGATATTCAATGGTATAATTCAAGATAGATGGGAGGAGCACTTGGGTAAGATGTATAACTTTTGGCAGACAATTTTACTCGATCAGCACACCTATTCCGGAAGACCTTTTCCGCCGCACGCGGGTTTGCCTGTTCAAGCTGAACATTTCCAGCGCTGGTTGATGCTGTTTAATCAAACCGTTGATGAGCTCTTTGAAGGCGAAAAGGCTGCAGAAGCAAAACTGAGAGGCGAAAAAATGGCAACTATGTTTCTCTCTAAAATTCAATACTTCAGAGAAATTAACCAAAAACCTCTGATGTAAACAATCGCTAGTTATGGGCAGCAAGCTAAATAAAGGCTGTTTAGAACAATATCAAAAAACGATTCAAAGCATCTCAAAATCCCCATTCCTCTATAGGAAGAAAATTAGTAACTCTCAACTCTCCTGCCTCGCCGGCAGGCAGGCAATTTTCAACTAAACTCACATTTTGTCAGAACTTCTAGGGCTAGAATTATCCGCCAAATGATTTTTGTTTTTTGAGATGAATTTTGAATTAGCCAGGTAATTCTTGTCATTGGCATAAATATAAAGAAGTGAGCCTTCTTTGATAGTATCGATGATTTCTTGGTTTAGTGCTCTTGGGAGTGCCGGACAGCCATAGCTTCTTCCGTTTCTACCTGTAGCTTTAATGAAGTCTTCGCTGCAGTAATCAGCGCCATGAATCACTACGGCTCTTGCTTTGGCTTGATCGTTGGTTCCTTTCTCTAAGCCATTCAGCACAAGAGAATATCCATTTCTCCCGATGTAGGTGTTTTCTGTAGTATAAAAACCCAACGAACTTTGGTAAGAGCTGTGTATGTTAGAGAATGAAGTTGCATAATTTTCGCCAGAATTTTTTCCGTGCGAAACAATCGTATGGTATAAAACCTCTTTTTTAGCTAAATCCAACACTACCATTCTTTTGGCAGTAGACGGAAGTGTAAAATCAATGATGGTGATAATATCTTCTTTTTTGGTGCGGATGTGATCAGCTCCTTGCATGGCGTATTCAAAAGCTTCAACAGAAATCATTTGCTCTAATCCGAAATCTTCATACAGTTGTAAATGTGCCGATTTACTCGAAGAAGCTGCCGTAGAAACGGGGTTTGATGTAGTAGAAGTGCTCGGAATTTTAAAAGACGTCAGCAGTATGCTTATAAATAATATCAGTAATATGCGCATGCGTTTGTGAGGTTTAGTATAAAAATATAAATGGCAAATATAGTAATTACCTCAAGCTCAAACTGTTAAATTTTATTAATCTATAATAAAAACCAATACTTCATAGGGTTTTACGCGGTCATAAATAAATTTAGCGTGTGACGAGACGTTGCGCACACACATATGTGAGCGCGGTGTAGTGCCCAAACTATAGCTGTATTCAATAATGTTTTGTTGTGGATAATTCACAGGCACTCCATGAATATAAGCTCCATTGATAAACCGACTCGCATACGGAGCATAACCCCCAATTTCTGTAGTACCATCCTTATGGAAAAACATTTTTGACTTCTTTTCTTGTATGATAAACATACCTATTGGTGTTTCGTGTGCATATGGAGGTTGGTGCACGCCACTCGTTGCGGGATTCATCGAGCGAATGAGCCACTCGTTGTCAGCGCGCTCTAATGTGGCGATATTCTGATTGGTCACATCGACAAATACAATAAAATTAAAACGCGTACTATCTGAAATTGATTTGACATAGCGCTTTGGAACATCCCAAGTGCCATTAAATGAAATCCCTTGTAGCCTGACCATCTCGAGTGTATCACTGCTAATGAGTCGGCCTAGCCAACCGTCTCTACCATAAAACGAAGGCAATTCGGTTTGGTCGATTTTATATAGTGGTGCAGATTGATAACGCTCCACACCTAACGAATCTGATACTCGCGTATAGGCATTTCGCACATAATTCTTAACCGTCGGGCTCTCGCCATTCTTGTTTTTATAGTTCTGTAAGACGATATAAGTGCCTTTTTGGTTGCTGAAATTCTCAACAAAAGCTATTTTTTCTTTTATTTTATCCCACTGAAAAACCCGAACAGTATCTTTATAGGCATAGCTATCCTCAAGAGTGTATTTGTCGTATTCCAATTCTTTTTTCAGAATAATATCTGCTGCAGTAGTTATAGGAGTAGGTTTAACCTCTTCGATATGTTCAGAAGTTTGATAATCTTCTGCAGGTGTAGGAATTATATGTACTTCGTTATCCTTACAAGACATTAACAAAGCAATAGATGCGAGCAAAATAAGACGAACAAGTTTATTCATATTCAAGAGGGTTCTTAACCAAAGATAAGAATTATTATGTCTATAAAAACACAGCATGTATATTTACTAAAAACATAGTTATTCTACTTTTGTGATAGTACACATTAATATATATGACAACAGATTTCTGACCATTGTAAATAAAAAATACTACTTTTGCCCAAAATTTAATAGTCAATGGCAAAAAATCTTGTAATAGTAGAGTCGCCTGCTAAGGCAAAAACCATAGAGAAGTTTTTAGGTAAGGATTTTAGAGTAGAATCTAGTTTTGGACATATATCAGATTTGCCCTCGAATGAGTTGGGCGTAGATGTAACCAATGACTTCAAGCCTAAATACATCGTTTCTACGGATAAAAAAGCGATTGTAAAAAAGCTGAATGATATAGCGTCAAAAGCAGAAATGGTATGGTTGGCCTCGGATGAGGACCGTGAGGGAGAGGCAATCGCATGGCATTTGTCAGAAGCCTTAGACTTAGATAAAGCAAAAACCAAACGTATTGTCTTTCATGAGATTACTAAAACAGCAATAGACAAAGCAATAGTAAACCCTAGAGATTTAGATTATAACCTAGTTGATGCGCAACAAGCGCGTAGAGTACTTGACCGATTAGTAGGTTATGAACTCTCACCTGTGCTTTGGAAGAAAATCAAAACAGGATTGTCTGCCGGTAGAGTACAATCAGTTTCGGTGCGACTTATCGTTGAGAGAGAAAAAGAAATTCAGAAGTTTAATTCAGAAGCCACTTTTTCTATATATGCCGAATTCGTAACTGAAAAAGGAAAATCATTCAAAGCAAAACTGCCAAAGAACTTTGCTACTCAAAAACAAGCAGAAGAATTCTTAAAGAATAGTATAGGAGCAGGCTATAAGGTTTCAGACTTAGAGACTAAACCAGCAAAGGAATCACCTGCACCTCCTTTCACCACTTCAACATTGCAACAAGAAGCTTCGCGTAAGCTTTATTTTTCTGTAGCGCAGACAATGGTCGTAGCACAACGCCTATATGAAGCAGGACTTATTACTTATATGAGAACTGATAGCGTGAACCTTTCTAACGACGCTACTGCAGCCATCCAAGAAGAGATTGTTAAGTCATATGGGAAAGAATTCAGCCATCCAAGGAGTTTTGCTAACAAAAGTAAAGGAGCGCAAGAGGCACACGAAGCTATCCGCCCAACGGATATGACTAGACATACCATCACAGGTGATAGAGAACAAGCGCGACTTTATGATTTGATTTGGAAGAGAGCAGTTGCTTCGCAGATGAGTGATGCCAAGCTAGAACGCACAAACGTGAAGATAGTTGCAGATAAACATGAAGAGGTGTTCGCAGCGACAGGAGAAGTATTGCTGTTTGAGGGATTCCTTAAAGTTTATTTAGAAGGAAATGATGACGAAGAGCAAGAGCAAGAAGGAATTCTACCAATGCTAAAAGTAGAAGAAACGTTGATTTGTAACTCAATTACAGCTACTGAGCGTTTCTCAAAAGCGCCAGCAAGATATACAGAAGCTGCACTGGTTAAAAAATTAGAAGAGCTAGGAATAGGACGACCATCTACTTATGCACCTACAATTTCGACGATTATCAGCAGAAATTATGTCGAGAAAGGAAGCTCAGAAGGAAAAGAACAGAAATACATTCAGTTCGTATTAAAGAATGGAGCGATTACTTCTCACCAACTCAAAGAAAATGTAGGCTCAGACAAAGGAAGACTTGTGCCTACAGATATTGGAGTTATCGTAAATGATTTCTTGGTAAATCATTTTGGAACTATTCTAGATTATAATTTCACGGCTAAGGTAGAGCAAGAGTTCGATGAGATTGCTGCAGGAGACAGACAATGGACAGATGTGATGAAGGAGTTTTATGATCATTTTCATCCAAGAGTAAAAGAAGTTGAACAAACTGCAGAAAGAGAAAGTGGAGAGCGCATCTTAGGAAAAGACCCTAAGAGCGGAAAGACAATATTAGTCCGTTTAGGGAAATTCGGTGCGGTAGCGCAAATAGGCGAGATGGATGACGAAGAGAAACAATTCGCATCGCTTCGTCCAGACCAAAATATTAGTAGTATTAGTCTTGAGGAGGCTTTAGATTTATTCCTCCTACCCAAAAAACTAGGCTATTATCAAGACGAAGAGGTAGAGGTTAATGTTGGCCGATTTGGACCTTATGTTAGATTCGGAAAAAGTTTTATATCACTTGACAAAGGCGAAGAGCCTATGGATGTAACGCTAGATAGAGCCATTGAACTTATTGATTTAAAACAAAAAGCAGATGCACCTATCGGCGAATATGACGGATTGCCAGTTCAGAAAGGTGTAGGTAGATTTGGACCGTTTATAAAATGGAACGGATTATTTGTCAATGTAAATAAAAAGTATAATTTTGACCACCTTTCTAATTCAGATATTCAAGAATTGATCGATGATAAAATTCAAAAAGAGAAAGATAAGGTTATTCATAACTGGGAGGAAGAAGGGATTAGAGTCGAAAAAGCTAGATGGGGACGTTCAGTTATTCTCAAAGGAAAAACCAAGGTAGAACTTGGCAAAGAGATTGATGCAACCCAACTTACACTTGAAGAGGCAAAAGCTCATATAGAGAAAAAAACACCTAAAAAAGCTGCTAAGAAAGCAACTAAAAAGACAAAATAATATGCCTTTTGATTTATTAGAACCCGTAGATCAGGAAATAGTCGAGCTTGTGCATTCGCTTTCGCTTCAACATATCGGAGCTAAAATAGCATTGCATACAGAAGATTTTACTCCTGATTTAGATATAATGAAGATCGCTTTATTAGGGATTCCTGAGAATAGAGGAGCAGAATTTCAAGAAAAAGACATAGATTTGACGCTCTTCAGAAGAGAGTTTTATAAACTATATGCAGGCAACTGGGATTGTAAAATAGCAGATTTAGGTAGTATCCGATTAGGTGAGACCCTTAGTGATACTTATTTTGCCATAAAAGAAGTCGCTTCAGCCTTGCTGAAAAAGAATATTACGCTAATTGTTATCGGTGGTTCGCAAGACCTGACCTATCCTTTGTATAGGGCTTATGATAACTTAGACAAAATGGTGAACTTGGTCTCGGTTGATTCTAAATTTGATTTTGGTACCTCAAACCTACCTATGTCGATGGATTCTTATCTCACTAAAATAGTGATGGAACAACCTAACAACTTACATAATTATAGTAACTTGGGCTTTCAAACCTATTTTGCCTCCCAAGAAGAGATAGATTTGATGGAAAAGATGTTTTTCGAACCTTATCGACTAGGTGAAATCTCTGCGGATATCTCAATAACAGAACCAGTTTTGAGAGATGCTGACATAGTAAGTGTAGATTTAACATCAATACAGTCTGCATATACCGGAAATTTTTATAAATTCGTCCCCAATGGATTCACCGGTAAAGAAATATGCGCTGTGTCTAGATATGCAGGTATTAGTGATAGGGTGAGTGTCTTTGGTGTTTTTAATCAAGAAGGAGACCTTAGATCTGAAGCTATTTTACAAGCACAGATTGTATGGTATTTTATAGAAGGATATACACATAGATATAACGAATATCCTATTAGAGATTTAAATAACTACACCAAGTATATAGTTAGCTTTGAAGATGATGAGGACATAGTGTTCTATAAAAGCGAATTTTCGCAGCGTTGGTGGATGCAAATATCAATTGATTTAGGTGTTAAGAATAAATTAAATAAATTTGCGTTATTACCTTGTAGAGAGAGTGAATACCTCGAAGCAAGCCGAGGAAATTATCCAGAGAGATGGTGGAAGGAGCAAAAAAAAGTGCATTCAATACAATAAATAATAGTTTTTAGAGTTTAGATTTTTTTAAGAAAAATCATTTGTACCTACTGCAATCTTTTTTTTATTAAAAAAAAATTGTTTTTCTAAAAAAATATAGATAGGTTTACGCCCTTAAAATAAGAATATATCAAATACCAGATTTTTATATATGAAAAAGTCAATCTTGTTATTGTCAGTCGTGTCTTTACTAATTTCTTGTAGCAGCGGAGATAGAGGTGAGGTCGTAGGTGTCAAAGGAAAAAAATGGCGCTCAGAGACGCCTTATGAAATGACCTTAGTCCCTGGAGGGTCATTTATTATGGGTAAATCTGATGACGATCTAGCTGGAATAGGTGATGCAAACTCAAAAACAGTTACAGTTCGTTCGTTCTATATGGATGAATTTGAGACTTCAAACTCTAAGTACAGAATGTTTGTAAAGTGGGTAAAAGACTCTATTATCAGAACTCGCTTAGGAGTGATGGCGGATGAGCAAGGTCAGACCCCAGGAAGCGGCGGGATCGGAGAATTTGCTTTTCAAGACGGTGGTGACGTAGCTAATATGTCTCCATATGACAAATATATGTATGAAAACTACTATAGCCTTTCTGATGATATGTATGCAGGAAGAAGACTTAACTGGAAAGTTAAACTTATAAATGACCCGCAAAAATACCCTGATGAGTTCTATGTTGAGGTAATGGATTCAATGTATTTGCCGCCTTCAGAGTGGTTCAACGGATTGAAAACTCTAGACGTGTCTAAATTGGTGTTCGCATACCAAGAAGAAAACATTGACGGTGCTGCCAAAGATAAAAGCACGGATTACAGATCAAAGAGAAGTAAATACCTTAAAACAGAGAAACTTCCAATCTATCCTGATACAACAGTTTGGATTAAAGATTTTGCTTACTCATATAACGAGCCAATGCACAACGATTATTTCTGGCATGCTGCTTATGATGATTACCCGGTAGTAGGAGTAAGTTGGAAACAAGCAAAAGCCTTCTGTAATTGGAAAACTATGAAGAAAAATGCTTGGATAAAAAGTAAAAAAGGAAGAGACCAGGTTAATAAATTCCGCTTGCCAAGTGAGGCTGAGTGGGAATATGCAGGACGCGGTGGGTTAAACTCTGCTACTTATCCTTGGGGAGATCTTTATACTATGAACGATAGAGCTTGTCATTTAGCAAACTTTAAACCAAACCGTGGAGATTATGCGGCTGACGGCGCTCTTTATACTGTAGAGGTGAAATCTTATGAAGCAAACGATTTTGGACTATATAATATGTCTGGTAACGTTGCAGAATGGACTGATGCGGCGTATGATGCGGCAGCTTATCAATATGTTTCTACGATGAACCCGAACGTGAATGATCCGAATAACAAACGTAAAGTTGTTAGAGGAGGTTCTTGGAAAGACGTGGCGTACTACCTACAGTTGGGTACTAGAAACTTTGAGTTCTCTGATTCAGCACGTAGCTATATCGGATTTAGAACAGTTCAAGACTATATGGGAACACAAACAACACGTAACTAAATAAAATTAATTAACCAACCAAACACAATCATTAACTAAAAAACAAATTTAATTATGGCGAAGTCAAGTAAAAAAATTATGAACATGGTATATGGCCTTGGAGCGGCTATTGTAATCTTAGGAGCGCTTTTCAAAATTATGCACTGGCCGTTTGCTAACGAAATGCTTATCATAGGACTTGTAACTGAGGCGATGGTATTTACTATTTCAGCATTTGAGAAGGTTGATGCAGATCTTGACTGGACTCTAGTATATCCTGAATTAGGAGGTGCCGGAGAAGCAAAAAGAAAAGAAGCAAAAAAAGAAGATGCTGATGCGCAAGGACAATTGTCTAAAAAACTAGACAACTTACTAAAAGAAGCAAAAATTGATGGAGAACTTATGGCAAGCTTAGGAAGTAGTATTAGAAACTTTGAGTCAGCTTCAAAAAATATTGCTCCTGCAGTTGATGGAATTGCAGCAACTAAAAAATACAGCGAAGAGTTGTCTATGGCAGCTGCTCAAATGGAATCCTTAAATAGCTTATATAAAGTACAATTAGAAAGTGCAACTCGTAATGCTGAGGCAAACAAAGAAATTGCCGATAATGCTGCCAAACTTAAAGAGCAAATGCAATCAATGACTGCTAATATTGCTTCTTTGAATAATGTATACGGAGGAATGTTGTCAGCAATGGGCAACAAAGGTTAATTTTCTAATTTTTAGAAAATTACTATTTACTAACCTAATTTAAACTACATTATAAAATGGCAGGAGGAAAATTAACCGCAAGACAGAAGATGATTAACCTAATGTATCTGGTGTTTATTGCTATGCAGGCACTTAATATGTCAAAGGAGGTCTTATCAGCTTTTGGTCTTATGAACGAAAGATTGGTTGAGTCTAACGCAACAGCATCAGATAGAAACCAAAACTTCTTGGGCGGGCTTCAAGAGAAAGCTTCAGAAAATGAAAAACAATACGGTGAATTAGCTGCTAAGGCAACTAAGATTGATGTAATTGCAACCGAATTCACCAATTATATTGAAAATATTAAGACAGAACTATTAGCTGAAACCAAAGACCCAAAAGATTATGAGGTTATGGATAAAGCTGCAACTCTAGATAATATGTTCTTCGTTGGTGGAGACAAATATTCTGAAAGAGGACAAGAATTTGTTGATAGAATGAATGCGTTCAGAACAGAAGTAACTGGTATTCTAGGGAATGATTTTAAAGATGTTCAAGAAGATATCAACAAAAAGTTTACTACTGGTGACGATAGCGGAAAAGTTAAAGATAGAGAAGGAACTCTTAGACCTTGGTTAGAATACCACTACAAAGGTTTTCCAATGGTTGCTTCGCTAACTAAACTAACTCAAATTCAAGCTGATATCAAAACAGTAGAGTCTGAAATCTTAGGTAAAATGCTTCAAGGCAACTTGGCGGCTCAGGTTTCAATGTCAAACTATAAAGCTATCGTAATTCTAGATAAAAATGCTTTCTATCAAGGTGAGCAAGTTACAGGTAGAGTTGTTTTAGGACGTTATGACGAGAAAACTGTACCTACAAGTGTTTCAGTAAACGGTGGGACTGCAGTTATTGAAAATGGTCAAGCTGTTTTCAAACTATCTGCTGGTTCAACAGGTGAGCACGACATTAAAGGTCAATTTGTGTTTACCGAAGGTGGAAAAGAAACTCCGATTGAAATTGATGGTAAATATGTAGTAGTTCCTAAACCAAACTCAGCAACTATTTCTGCTGATAAGATGAACTCTATTTACCGTGGTGTTGATAACCCAATGACTATTTCTTTCGCTGGTATTTCTGACAATAACGTTACAGCTAGTGCTACCGGATTAAGAGCCGCTGGTGCAGGAGGTAAGTATATGTGGAGACCTGATGCAATTCAAGGACAAGAAGCTACTGTTACAGTTTCTGGTAAATTGCCTGACGGAACTTCAGTAAGTGATAAAAAGACATTCATCGTTAGGAACATTCCTGCTCCTGTAGCTCAATTAAGAGGTAGATCAGGAACGCACAGAGGCAACAAAAACGACTTATTAAACTCAACTATTGGTGTTGCTTTCCCTGATTTCGTATTCGATATCAATGTGAATGTTACTCAGTTTGAGGTGTCTGTACCAGGAAGCCCAAGAGTTATTTGTCAAGGAAATAAGCTTAGTGCGGCAGCTGTTTCAGCTATCAATAAAGCAAAAGCAGGAGATATCGTTGTGATTGGTAACGTTAAGACCGCAATACCAGGCTCTAACATCATCATTGGAGACTCTTCTCCATTTACTTGGGAAATACAATAAAAACACCAAAATTACCGTTTGATTTCTTAAACAGAAAAAGATAAAACAAATATTATGAACTGTAAACACGCTTTCTTAACCATATTTTCTTTGCTGGGATTATCAGTAACCTATGGTCAGATCAATATCCTTAACGCTGCTACACCACAAGAAATTGGTGTAAAGACAGAGGAACAGAAATTGCTTGAGAATGACAATCCGTTACCATACGGATATGTCAACGAGAGTAGAGATATCTTGTTCGGAAAGATGGTATGGGAGATTATCGACTTAGAACAAAGAGTCAACTATCCACTATATTTTCCCGTAGAGGATAATCTTGGAGTAGAAAGACGTTCCTTGTTTAATGTTCTGATTAGTGCTATCGAAAACGGTGATATAACTGAAGTGTATGATGATTCGTACTTCCGTACTAAAAAAACACTAGAGGAAATTAAATCCTCTTTCTTTTATAAAGAGTTGAGTCCATACGGAATTGACACTAGAAACCAGTACTTGAATTCTACTGAAGAAGAACTTAAAGAAAAAGGGATCCTTACGGATGAACATTATGATACTTCTGAGGTAACAAGTAGGGATGTTACTCAATATGCTATAAAGGGATATTGGTATTTTGACGCTCGTCAAGGTGAAATGAAATACCGTTTAATCGGATTGTGTCCTAAAGCTATTCCTGCACTTGATAAGTTGCGTGATGGTGATAAAGGAGAGCCTGTAGAGTTGTTTTGGATTTACTTTCCAGACGCTAGACCAGTGCTTCACAAAGCACTTGCGTTTAACGGTAAAAACTCAGCATCTCCTTTCAATTTTGACCACCTGTTAAACTCAAGACGCTTCAACGGTTACATCTACCAAGAAGAGAACGTTTACGGTGACAGAAAGATTGAAGAGTATATGAAAGACAACGCTCAATTGCAACTTTTAGAATCTGAAAGAATCAAAGAAAGAATCAGAGACTTCGAGCAAGATATGTGGAGTTACTAGAACTTTCTAGTAAATATAAGCAAACAAGCAGTAGAGGTAGTGATACTTTTACTGCTTGTTTAAGTTTATATTAGTATGTGTTATCAAACATTTATTTTTATAATTGTAGGTATAAATAAAAGTTTGTATCTTTGATAAGCAATAATAAACAGATTACTATATAAATAAAGAAGTACAAAAATATTTTTTTAGAATTCGGAATCCCAGTGTCTTTGGGATTCTTTCTATTTATAAAACCTTTAAATTATGACTAAAGTATCTTATTACACAGCCGAAGGACTTAAGAAATTAAGAGATGAATTAGAGTATTTGAAAGCTGTAGAAAGACCAAATGCCTCTCAGGCTATCGCAGACGCCAGAGATAAAGGTGATCTCTCTGAAAACGCCGAATATGACGCTGCAAAAGAAGCTCAAGGAATGTTAGAGATGAAAATATCTAAGATGGAAGAGATAGTCGCTGGCGCTAGGCTTATTGATGAATCACAACTAGACATGTCTAAAGTATTGGTGTTGTCTAAAGTGAGAATCAGAAATATTGCTAACAAAATGGAGCTTACCTATACACTTGTAGCGGAAAGCGAAGCAGACCTTAAAACAGGTAAAATTTCTGTAACATCTCCTATCGGAAAAGGACTTTTAGGAAAATCTGTTGGTGAAATTGCTGATATAGTTGTACCTAACGGTACACTACAGTTTGAAGTATTAGAAATCTCAAGAGATTAGACTATGAGCTCCATCTTTACAAAAATTATCAATCGCGAGTTACCAGCTCATATCGTTGCTGAAAATAGTCAGTTTATCGCTTTTTTGGACGTAAATCCAAATGCTAAAGGACATACTCTATGTGTGCCTAAGCAAGAAATAAACAAGATATTCGACATGCCTAAACAACTGTATATCGACTTAATGAACTTCTCATATGAAGTGGCCAAAGCACTAGAGAAGACTGTTAGTTGTAAGAGAGTTGGGATGGCCGTTGTCGGTCTAGAAGTGCCGCATGTGCATGTACACCTTATTCCTCTTAATACAATGGATGAAATGACCTTTAAACACAAGGTATCTATGACGCAAGAGGAGTTTGCTAATTTAACAATTGAGATACATTCAAATTTATAAGTATTTTGCAATACTATATCTAAAAAAAACCTCTTTGATTGGACAACTAAGAGGTTTTTATGTTTTATATATACTCATTACCGCTTTAATCTAAATACACTGTAGCTTCTCTATACATAAAATAGTGTATTTAAATGTATTGTGTTTTATGTGTCTAGGTTCACAATTAGTAATTTCAAAAGAACTAATTTAAAAGAATAGTTTCTAAAATATCCTAATTTCGGATTCTCATTTCAAATAAATTTTCGTTCTTTTGTATGATTGTTTTTTCACTTATGTCACAATTCGATTCGATAAGACCTTTTTATGACAGCGAAGTAAACGAAGCCTTGTCTTCGATTTTACACCATCCGATGATGAAAGCAATGATGAGCTTCACATTCCCTGACAAAGAAGCCATTTTCTGGGAAGAGAAACTCAAAAACACCTATTCTATACAAGAATTTCAGGCGGGAATCCTATACCACTCAATCAAAAAAGTCCTCAAAAAGAGCTCAGACGGGCTTACCACTTCTGGATTCGAAAAGCTAGATAAAGATACCTCGTACCTCTATATTTCAAACCATAGAGATATTATCTTAGACACATCACTACTGAACATCTCTTTGCTAGAACACGGACAGAAGATGACAGCTTCTGCTATTGGCGATAACTTAGTTCAAAAGAATTTTACAAAAACCCTATCAAGACTTAATAGAAACTTCTTAATACAACGTAATTTAGGACCAAGAGAATTATTACAAAGCTCAAAATTAGTCTCACAATACATCAAAACACTTATAACTCAAGAGAATCGTTCAGTATGGATCGCACAACGAGAAGGACGTACGAAAGATGGAAACGATACTACCCAACAAGGAGTCCTAAAAATGCTCGGAATGGCTTGTGACGAAGAGGAGTTAATGAATTATTTCGGTAAGTTGAAAATAGTCCCGGTTTCTATTTCTTATGAATATGATCCAACCGATGCGCTCAAGATACCTAGGTTAGTAGCAGAAGCCAAAAAAGAAATATACATTAAAGAGAAAAACGAAGACTTTACGAACCTTCTGAGTGGGATTATCGGTCAAAAACGAAGAATACATATACATGTTGGCGAGGTACTGAGAACGGAGTTAGACTTCATAGGCACTCAAATCGGTGGTATGAATAAACAAATCCAAGCATTGGCCCAAACTATCGATTCCTCTATTATGGATGGATATAAGCTTTGGCCAACAAACTATATAGCTTATGACATACTCAATAAGTCTGAAGACCATGCTGAATTCTACACTCCAAAAGAGCGTTCACTATTCGAAAGACGTTTGGGCATCAGAATTGACCATGACGACCCGATAGCCTTTGAGGGTTTTTTAGCAATGTATGCCAATCCGGTAATTAATAAAAAGAAGTATGATGAGTTCAGCTAAAACTAAAATTCTTTTGATTTATACTGGAGGTACGATCGGTATGGTAAAGGATCCGAAATCCGGTTCACTCAAGGCATTTGATTTCAGTAAAATCCAAGAACGTATTTCAGAATTAGAACAGCTAGATTGTACGATTTCTACTATTTCTTTTGAAGTGCCTATAGATTCATCGGACATGAATATAGAGCGCTGGATACAGATTGTATCTATCATAGAAGAGAATTATGATTGGTATGATGGGTTTGTACTGCTACACGGTTCAGATACTATGTCATATACTGCCTCGGCATTGAGTTTTATGCTTGAGAACTTATCGAAACCCGTCGTGCTAACGGGATCTCAACTCCCGATTGGAGACTTAAGGACAGACGCCAAGGAAAACCTTATTACGGCTATTCAAATTGCCTGCCTCAAAGAAAATAATGTTTCGGTCATACGCGAAGTATGTTTGTATTTTGAATATAAGTTATACAGAGGAAATAGAACAACCAAGATTAATGCAGAACACTTCCAGGCTTTTGAATCAGCAAATTATCCACCACTTGCCGAATCAGGTGTACATCTAAGAATACATAAAGACCTACTATTGCCCAAAACAAACAAAAAGCCAATTTTTCATAAAGAGCTAGATAATAATATAGCTGTTCTAAAGCTATTTCCTAGTATTAATCAGTCTGTGCTCGAAGCAATAACCTCTATTAAAGGACTCAAAGGTATTGTTCTAGAAACTTATGGGGCTGGAAACACGACTGTTGAGCCTTGGTTTACGAATATTCTCCAAAAATCAATAACTGATGGAATTCAAATTATAAATGTCACCCAATGTATAGGCGGAGAAGTGATAATGGGAAAATACGAAAACAGTTCTGAACTAATGCGAATCGGTGTTATCTCTGGCAAGGACATTACAACCGAAGCAGCTGTATCAAAATTGATGTATATGTTAGGTCAAAAAGTCGCACCTACAGCATTCAAAACTATTTTTGAAACTTCACTAAGAGGTGAGATTACAACTTAAATAATCTGTATATTTGCAGTCCTAAAAAGAAAGGTGCTCGAGTGGTTGAAGAGGCTACCCTGGAAAGGTAGTACACGGGTAACTGTGTCGAGGGTTCGAATCCCTTCCTTTCTGCAAGATGAAATACAAATTGAATCAAACCCCTTTAAATCGTATGATTTAAAGGGGTTTATCTTTTTTACAATATTCAAAACATTCATTAAAACGTGAACCTAAAGGGATAAATTCGGTTACCCTTAAAATCTAAAATTTGGGTAACCGAATTTTATTTCAGACCAGTATCTACAAGGTGTGAACAGCCAGTTCAACGACTGGTTTAAAAACTGTACATCTTGTGAGTTGGTCATATTAAAATTAAATTTAATTACAACTAATAAGGTCACCAAGATGAAAACAAAAGTATCAATTCTCTTTTACGCAAAAAGAGCAAAAGCCAATGTGAACGGGTTAGTTCCCATTTATACCAGAGTTACGGTAAAAGGAAAAAGAATAGAATTAAGCACGGGTCGGTTTGTAGAAATCTCTAAATGGTCGGTTGAAGCGGGTAGAATGAAAGGTTCTTCAGAGGAAGCTCGTTCAATAAATAATCATCTGGATTTATTAAAAATTCAAATTATTGATGCTCAAATGGAGTTAATACACAAAAAGACTCCTGTAACAGTAGGAAATCTGAAAAAGAAGATGTTAGGAGTTGATGAAAGAGCAAGAATGCTCATTCCGATTTTTGAAGACCATAACAAAAAGATGAAAGAACTGGTAGGAAAGGAATTTGCTCCCGGAACTTTGGAACGATATGTTACTTCATTAAGACACACAAAGGATTTCTTAAAATGGAAATATAAAGCTGA
>CAZRCB010000001.1:0-758 GCA_964598455.1 uncultured Flavobacterium sp. | reverse complement strand
TGCAAAAAGGCAGGTTGCTTTTTTTAAACTACTAAAAGAGATAAACCATTATAAAGCTGATGATATTGATATAACCAAGATTGATCACGCTTTTATAACTGATTATGAGTTTTGGTTACGAAGTGTCAAAAATTGTGCGAACAATACAGCAGTTAAGTATGTGAAGAATTTTCATAAGGTTATTAATATCTGTTTGGCAAACGGTTGGTTAGATAAGAATCCGTTTATAAATTACAAATCGAAAGTAAAAGAAGTTGAACGGGTATTTTTAACGGAAGATGAAGTTCAGGCTATACTGAACAAAGAATTTAAGACAGAAAGGCTGAATTTGGTAAAAGATATTTTTATTTTCAGTTGTTTTACGGGGTTGGCTTATGTCGATGTACAGAATTTAACCAAGTCGCATATCAGTATTGGCATAGACGGAGAAAAATGGATATTTACCCATAGGAAGAAAACGGAAGTAGCTTCCAAGATTCCTGTATTGCCTGTTGCACAGATGATTATTGATAAATACAAAAATCATCCTGAATGTATTAACAAGGACAAGCTCCTACCTATTTTGACTAATCAGAAAATGAATGCTTATCTGAAAGAAGTAGCTGATATATGCGAAATTGAAAAAGATTTGACCTTTCATATTGCCCGGCACACTTTTGCAACAACCGTAACACTCACTAATGGAGTTCCTATTGAGAGCGTAAGTAAAATGCTTGGTCACAAAAACCTGAAAACAACACAACATTATGCAAAAGTTT